>VBMC01000082.1 GCA_005879015.1 Methanobacteriota archaeon | reverse complement strand
CGGCCGGACGAGCTGCCACGCGGTGTTGGACCCCTCCGTCTTGTGTCCCCACCCTCCGTCCATCCAGTCTTTCGTCTTCGTCCCGAGCCTCTTCGCCAAATAGCCGACGAGTTGGACCCGGGTCAGCGGGCCGCTCTTGAGGGCGTCGAGGATCATAGCGGTGGCCTCTTCCTCCTTCAAACCCGCTCGCTGGATCCACCTCTGCTCTCGCGGCAGCCTCGTCGGCATGAGACCGCGAACATAGAGGAGAAGCTCATTCGAGGCCAGGAGGTGGAGCGCCCCCCGCATCGACCACGTCTTGACGATCGTCCGCTTCTGTTCGAGGGCCCGCTCGACGTCGTCGACGGTCAGATCTCGGAGACGGGCCCATAGGGCGATCCGTGCCATCGCGGTGACCTGAGCTTGGACTCCGCACACGTCTCGGACGACGTTCGGGAGGTGGCTGCTCGGGGCTCGGACGTCGAGATGGTGCCGGTGCAAACGGAACGCCGCAATCTGGGCCTCGGTGAAGGATGTCCTCTCCGTTCGGTCGGTCACGTCCCTCGAACGCGAGAATTGTGCCCACGGTCCTAAGGGTTTGGGATACGCCGCGTCCGATGCCCGAGAAGACGAACGCGCTCGCAACCTATTCCGACCGGATGCGAAACCCCTTTTCCCTCGGGCTGCGATGCTCCGCACGGTGCCGGGCCGCCTCTCGTTCGACCGCGTTGCGACGATTTACGACGAGACGAGGAGCCTCGCGCCGCGGGCGATGGCCCGGTTGCTCGCGGTCCTCGTGGACGAGCTCCACCGCAAGCAGGTCCTCGAGATTGGCGTCGGGACGGGCCGGTATGCGGTTCCGCTCCAGAAGAGCGGGATCCGCGTGGTCGGGGTCGACATCTCGCGACTCATGGTCGAATTTGGCCTTGCGAAAGGCCTTCGAGACGTCGTCTTCGCGGAAGGCGCGCACCTTCCATTCGGCCCACGCTCCTTCGACGTCGCCACGACGAACCACGTGCTTCACCTGGTCGCAAACTGGCGCGAGGTGTTCGCGGAAATCTCGCGCGTCACGCGGGAGATGTACTTCACCGTGATCGAGCGATCGCAGCGGGTCGATTCGATCCAACGCGACTACGACGACCTCCTGCGCGAAGCAGGCTACGAATATCATCATCCGGGAATCCATGAACGCGACCTTCCCAGCCTCGTGAAACCGGACATGGTGATTCCGGTGGGTCCGTTCCACGAGACGGTGCCCGCCGACACCCTCCTGAAGGAGTTTGCGGGCCGTGCGTACTCGGGTCAGTGGGACGTCCCGGAGCCGATTCATCGGGAAGCGATAGCGCGCCTGCGGCAGCAATGGGGAGGCAAGGACTATTCCCGATCCTACGCCCTCGAGGTCACGTTCTGGCGGATCGACCGGATTCCGGAACTCGCGAAGGCGACCGTTCAGAGGTCGTGAGGCGCTCCGGCGAAGGCAATCAGCGCCTCCTTCTCGAGGAAATGCAGGCGCCCCGGGATCACGATGCAGTGCAACGGCGGTCCCAAGTCTCGGTCCGAGAGCGTGCCGATGGGCCCGCCGGTGGCGCGGACCTCCGGCGAGCCAACGCGGCTCAGGACGCAGGCCAGTGTCTCCGGGCCGAAGTCGGGTGTGCCCATCTTCACCGCCATCCGCAGGAGGAGCGCGATCGCATCCTGAGGGGTCAGGAACGAGCCATCCTCCCGCAGATCCAGCAACACGAGCGAGTGGAGGCCGGCACGACGGTTCTCGAGGATCGCCTCGAGCGGACTCGTCGGGCCGAATCCTGCGGCCGGAAAAGGAACCGTCGTGGTCCGTCCGAACTTGTATGCCTGAAGCCCGAGGGCACCCGCAGCCGCGGTGAGGATCGAAACTCCGTGGACGATCCGGGTCGGAATCTTCGCTGACGCCGCCCGCAGCCGGAGATCCACGTGGGTCGTCGCGGCCATCGGATCACCCACGACGAGGAACGCGACCTTCTGTTTCGCGGCCGCCTCCAGGATCATCCGACCGTCCTCTACGTCGGTCCTCGAGAGCACTCGAATTTTCTTCCCGACGAGCCGCTCGACAGAAGCGACCGTGGCGTCCGCCAAGCCCGACGTGTAGAACTCCGCGAAGACGACGTCGGCCGAGCGCGCTTCATCGAGGCCGCGCAGGGTGATGCCTTTCTCGTCGTGGAGGCCCAGGCCGATGAACACCAGTTCACCCATGGCGGCGGTGGGAGCCGCATGAGAGGCTTAGACCTTCCCTCGGACTCCACAGGCCTCGAAAACCCTTTAGCACCTTCGCTCATCGCAGCTGCCATGCGGGCCTGGATGGTCGTCGTTCCGCGCGAACGCGCGGAGGACATTCGACGGACCCTCCTCGAACGGGGCGTGCTGCTGAAACAAGCTCGGATCGCACACGAGGGCGATTCGATTCTCCTCCCGACCCGAGAGCGAGTGGATCTCGGCTTTCCGACGAAGGAAGGAGAGTTCGAGGAAGGATTCGTGGCCGTCCGGAGTTACAAGGATGTCATCGAGGTCCCGCCCTCGGCCCGCCGGTTGTTGCCGAGCTCCTTTGACGTCGTTGGCGACATCGCCGTGATCAAGATTCCGGAGGAATTGCGGGAGCACCGGATGGCCATCGGCGACGCCATCCGGAGGTGGAATCCGAAGATCGGTGTCGTCCTCGAGGATCGCGGTGTGAAGGGGGAGCACCGGATCCGGGAGATCGACGTCATCGGGGGAGAGCCGCGGACTACTACCGTTCACACGGAGCACGGCTTGCACTATCGCGTGGACCTGTCACGAGCCTACTTCAGTCCCCGGCTCGCGTCGGAGCGAAAACGGATCGCGGATCTGATCGATGCCGGCGAAACGGTCGCGGACCCCTTCGCGGGGGTCGGGCCGTACTCGATCCTCATCGCGAAACGACGCCGACCGAGCGAGGTCCACGCTTCGGATGCGAATCCAAAGGCGGTACGATTTCTTCGAGAGAACGTCGCGGCGAATCGGGCGGACCATGTCACGGTACGTCGAGGGGACGCGCACGCCATCCTCAGGCAGGTCGCCCCCGTGGACCGGGTCATCTTGGACCTCCCTCATTCCGCGATGGACTACCTGGGAGCCGCGTTCCGGGCCCTCGGGGCTCGCGGCACCGTCCACGTCTACGGCATCCTCGAGGAAGCCGAGGAAGGCGAGGCCCGCGATCGGATCCAATCCGCCGCTCGAACCGCGGGGTTCCGGATGAAAGGCCTCTCGCAACACCATGTGCGGGCCTACTCGCCGACGAAATATCAGACGGCGTTCGATGTCACGGTCGTTCGAGGGTGACTCCCCTCTGGCCCTGATAGGTCCCGGATCGCCGTTCATAGGTCTCCGACGCGGGTGAATCCAACGTCAGGAAGACGACTTGAGCGAAGCGCTCGCCGATCGGCAAATCGAGGGCGTCGGAAGAGGCGTTGAACGCGCCGAACGTGAGGGTCCCGGAGAAGCCGGCATCGATCATGCCGAACGAGGCGATGATGCCCCGCCGCGCCCAGGTGGTCCGAAGCCAGATTTGGGCCGCGACATGACGCCCGAGACGAATCGTCTCGCGGGTGCTCACCGCGAACCGGGTCGCGGGCGGAATCCGATTTTGTGGCGCGCCCTTCTTCGCGGCCGGGATGACCACCTGATCGATGGAGACGTCGTATCCGTTCGGTGTCAGATTGCTCGGATCGAAGGGATCGATCTCGATTTCGCCCTTTCCGAGATATTGCAACACGTCGGCATCGGAAAGCAGGCCCACGTCGCGTGGTAAGGAGTGGCGCGGATTAATTCTTCCTTCGGGAATCAGGAATGAAACGATGGCCCGAGACTATTTGAACGGGGCGACACCAGGAAGGGTCGTCAAGAAACGATAGGAGAAAATCCAATGTGCGCCCTGCTACGAGACCGGAAGCCCGTCGAAGAGAACGGTGATCATGCCGACCCGAAACCGCGAAGGTTCGGTTGGAACTCGGAACGTTCCCAAGTCGGCCCGCAGGTCGTCGGGTTTCCGATCTGGCGTGCTTGGCTCCTTCGTTGATGGGACTGCACGCCCCGAATTCCCCCCGTCGAAGCAGGTCCGTTCCGAAGGTTTAAGGGATTTGTCCAGTTAGACCGCGGGAGGCGCTCCCGATGGACTTTCGGCTCACAGACGAGCAGAAGCTCATTCAGGAGACGGCCCGCAAGTTCGTCGACGCAGAGCTCATTCCACACGTGCGGCAGTGGGAAGAGAAAGGCGAGATCCCGCGGTCCTTCTACGCGAAGATGGCCGACCTAGGCTTCCTCGGGGCTCCTGTCCCGGAGAAGTACGGCGGCGCGGGCATGGACTACGTCGCCTTCATGCTCCTGGTGGAGGAACTGAGCCGGGGCTCGTCGTCCGTCCGCACTACGGTCTCCGTGCAAACGTCCCTGTCCGAGACTTCCCTCCTGTGGTTCGCCTCCGAGGAACAGAAAAAGAGATGGCTCGTCCCGCTCGCGAAGGGGACGAAGTTCGGGGCATGGGCCCTAACCGAGCCGCAAGCAGGAAGTGACGCCGGGAGTCTGCAGACGACCGCGCGCCTCGAAGGCAACGAATGGGTCCTCGACGGACAAAAACGATTCATCTCGAACGGGAGCATCGCGGACCTCGTCCAGGTCTACGCGCGGGAGCCGGGGACGAGCCGCCACGAGGGGATTTCCTTATTCATGGTGCCGCAGGACGCCCCTGGGTTCAAGGTCACCCATGTCGAGACGACGACGAAGCTCGGATTGCGGGCGAGTCCGACGGCCGACCTGGCCTTCGAGCACTGCCGGATCCCGAAGGAGAACCTGATCGGGAAGCGGGGCGACGGCTGGACCCAGGCCATGAAGACGCTGAACAGCGGGCGAATCGGGATCGCCGCCGGGGCCGTCGGCGTCGCACGCGCGGCCTTGGAGGCCGCCGTGAAGTACGTGAAGGAACGGAAGGCCTTCGGCCGGCCAATCGGAGACTTCCAGCTCGTCCGCGAGATGATCGCGCAGTCCGCCCTGGAGGTCGACGCGGCGCGACTCCTCACGCTCCGGGCGGCCCAGATGCGGGACCTCGGCCTCGACAACACGCTCGAGGTGTCCATGGCGAAACTGTTCGGCGCGCAGATGGCCCAGCGAGTGACGGACTGGGCCGTCCAAGTCCATGGCGGATACGGATTCAGCGGGGACTTCGACGTCGAGCGGTACTACCGCGATGCCCGGATCCTCGGCCTGTACGAGGGCACGAACGAAATCCAGAAGCTGATCATCGCGGACCACACCCTCGGACCGACGACGAAGAAATGAGGGCGCGCTCCGTGCCCGTCTCGGTCCCGGACTGCATCTTCTGCAAGATCGTCAAGAGAGAGGCACCCGCGAGCATCGTCTACGAGGACGAGACCACGCTCGCGTTCCTGGACATCCGCCCGATGATCCCGGGCCACACCCTCGTGATTCCAAAGTCCCACGCTGCATACCTCGAAGACCTTCCGAAGGACAGCTCCGGACCCATCCTGGAATCCGCACGGAAGGTCGCCGCGGCGCTCCGGCGCAGCGGATTGCCATGCGAGGCGGTGAACCTTTGGCTCGCGAACGGGAGGGCGGCTGGCCAAGAGGTCTTCCACGTGCACTTCCACGTGTTGCCAAGATTCCGTGGGGACGGATTCGGGATCCGGGCTGGACCCGGCTACGGCAGGACGCCAGAACGAGCGGAACTCGATAGCACGGCGGAAAAAATCCGCCGGGCGCTCGAGGATCAATGAGCAAAGCGCTTCCGAATCGATTCCAGGTCGGCCCCGGGGAGCCGCTCGCGGGCCGTGGGAAAGAGGCTCGTCCGCTCCTTACGGAAGTGGTCCCATAGGAATTGGACCAGGAAGATTCCATGGCGGTTCGTTTCTTGGATCGCGGCCCAGGACGGATGGGCTTCCAAATCTCGGCGGGACGCCTTGAATTTCTCCACGCCGCGCCGGATCTCGTCGTGTTCATAGGCGACCACGTTCACCAGGGTTCCATATCGGCCGATGACCGCCTCGAGCGGCGGGAGGATCGTCTCGTCCTCCGCCGCCAGGACCGGGAGCAGTTCGTCCTCGAAGAACCGAATCGATTCGTCCAGGATGATCCGATTCTCTTCCCGGGCCTCCCGCGTCGCGATCATCTCGTCGAGGGTCGCCTCGAGTTCCGTGAGCTTATCGACGAAGTCGGCGTGATCCCCGAGGAGTGCGTAGAAGGGATCGTCGTCGGAACCGTCGCCCATCGATGCGGCTAGCCGATGGGGGCGTAATAAGGGTGCGCCCTATGGGGAAAAGCGCCCCGGAGTCCGCGGGAACGGCACCGCATCGCGGATGTGCCCGAGCTTGCAAATCCACTGAATCAACCGTTCCATTCCCATCCCGAAACCCGCGTGCTGCACGCTCCCGTATCGGCGGGAATCGAGGTACCATTCGTAGGCTCTCGGGTCCTCGCCTTGTTCCACCAGGGCCTTCTTGATCGCCTCCAGGTCCGTCTCTCGTTCGCTCCCGCCGACGATCTCGCCGACCCCGTCGCCCCCGATCACGTCGAACCCGAGGACGAGATCGGGATGCTTCGGGTCCCTCGCCTTGTAGAACGCCTGGGAGATCCGCGGATAGTGCGTCACGACGATCGGCTTCGACTTTCCTTCCGTCAGGGCGCGTTCCTCGAGGGTCCGGAGGTCCTTGCCCCACTCGAGGTCGATCCCCTTCGCCTTGAGCAGTTTCAGCGCTTCGTCGTAGGTCATCCGCTCGAAGGGAGGCTTCACGGCCTTCAGGAAGTCCGGCGTCCGGCCCATCGCGACGACATCGTCCGGACGGTCCTCCGCGACGCGCTGGCACACGTGGGAGATCACGCCCTCCGCGTGCTGGATCACGTCGTCCATGCCGGCCCAGGCCTGCTCCATCTCCGCATGCCAGTACTCCGTCAAGTGGCGCGTCGTGCGGGACTTCTCCGCGCGGAACGAAGGGCCGAGGTAGTAGATCTTCTCCATGGCGAGGACGAGGGCCTCCGCATAGAGTTGCCACGACTGGGTCAGGTAGGCCTTGCGGCCGAAGTACTCCACTTCGAAGAGGGTGGCGCCGCCCTCGCTCCCTGCGGGCGTGATCATGGGCGGGGAGACCTCCCAGAATCCCTGGTCTCGGAAGTACTGGTGGACCGCACCGAAGACCGTGTGACGGATCCGGAAGATCGTCGTCATCTTCTGGGAACGGACCCACAGATGGCGGACGTCCAGGAGGAATTCCTCGCTCTGATCTTCCTGAATCGGGAACTTCTCCGCGAAGTGGACGACCTGAAAATCCTCCGCGCGGACCTCGTAGCCTCCGGGCGCTCGCTTGTCCGCGACGACCTTCCCGCGGACGATGACCGCGGATTCGATGAGCGACTTCTCTGCGGCCTTGAAGGCCTCCGGGGAGACCACGTCACGGGCGAGCGCGACCTGGATGGTCCCCGTCGCGTCCCGAACGACGACGAAGGCCTTCCCGCCGACCGTCCGCGTCCGGTAGATCCAGCCTCGCAGCTCGACGGCCTTCCCAGCATGGCGTCCCTTTAGGATTTCCTCGATAGAGACCATGAACCTGGGTCCCATCCCGGTGGGTCTAGATTACTCTTTCGCGGTCGACCGAGGACGACACGGTGGCTCTTTGAAAGACCCGTGAAACTTCATAGATTGTGAGACTTTATCGGTCGGGGGATGCCGACGCTTTACGGCTCCGATTTTGCGGAGGTCTACTCGAAGTACGGATACAATCAGTTCAGCGCACGCGTTGCCGAGCTGTTGCCGCGCGTCCTCCGCGCGCTTCACCTGACCCCGGATCGAGTCCTTGACGTCCCGTGTGGAGAGGGGACATTTGCCCTCGAGATGGCGAGGAAAGGGTACCAGACCACGGGCGTGGACCGATCCTCCGCGATGCTCGGGGTGGCCCGACGCAAAGCCCGCGAGGCCCATGCGAAGATTCGTTTCGTCGAACGTGACATGCGCGCTCTGCGTTTCCACGATGAGTTTGATCTCGTGACCTCGTGGTACGACAGCCTGAATTATCTCCTGCGGCTCGACGATTTGAACAAGACGTTCGCCGGCGTGTTCCGATCCCTCCGTCCCGGTGGTTCCTTCCTGTTCGACATGAACACTCCGGGTACCCTCTCCAAGGGTTGGCAGAGGCATCCGAGTTTCGTGGAAGTGGACACCCGAGACGCGTTCGCGCTTCACCGTTCTACCTGGGACGCTCGACGGAATGTGGCAACCCTGAAGGTGACCTGCTTCGTGCGCCGTGGCCAACACTGGGCTCGGACCGACGAATTGCACCGTGAACGCGCATACTCCCTGCCGCAGATCCGCGCGGCTCTGCGAAAGGCAGGTTTCACCGATGTGGCTTCCTGGGGCAGCATCCGTCGGATGACTCCCCCACGGCGAGGGGATCGAAAATACTGGTTCGCCGCACGACGGCCGTCTCGATGAAGGTGCGCCGCGTCAGGTTTTCAGAAGTGCAATCCGAGTCGAAAAGGACAACTACTTGCGCTGCGTCCTCGCATTCTGTGTTGCGAGTCGCAGGGCCGGCGGACCTTGAATCGCTCTACTCCTTCGAGGTCTCTTGCTTCCAAGAACACCCATTCCGTCGGGATCATGTCGCATGGATCCTCGGCAACAATCACGCTCTGACCCTCGTTCAGGACGGAGTCTCCGGCTTCGCGGCGGTGATGATGCTGCTGTTCGAAGGGCACACGTGCCGAGTCCTTTCCGTCGGGGTGAACCCGCAAGCTCGTCGGCGTGGCATCGCGACCCGCATGATGCGGGCAGCGGAAGCGATCGGCCGGGAGCGAGGGGTCTCGACGATCCGGCTCGAGGTGAGCACGCGGAACTTCGCGGCCATCGAACTGTACCGCAGGCTCGGGTATCGCACGGACGGCGTGCTGTACGGGTACTACTCCTGGGGCGAGGACGCGTACAGTATGGGCAAGAGCGTGCCCGCGGAATTTCCCTCACCACCTCCTCGCGAGCCGAAGCCGGTCAGTCCATCCAGCCTAATACATATTAATCAGTAGATATTAGTCGGCGAGAAACCCGCGTCCGTTTTGCAAATCCTTAAGTCCCGCCCGACAATGCGGCGTGCTCGCAGGGTTCCATGCTACCGATCCCGACCAAGTTTTTCGTCACGTCCGGCAAGGCGGTCTCTAAGGTCTCGGACCTGAACGCCTTCGACGAGGCCCTCCAGAACGCGGGCCTCGCGGAGCAAAACATCGTGTCGGTCTCTTCCGTCTTGCCGGTCGGCATCAAGCCCGTGCGCAAGAGGGACTTGCCGATGGGCGCCATCACGCACTGCGTCCTCGCCCAGCAACGGGGCGGGGAAGGCGAGACGGTCTCGGCCGGCATCGCCTACGGATTCCGGGACGACGGCTTCGGCGGCTATGTCGCGGAAGGCCACATGCACGGTACGAAGAACTCCCTCCGCGAGGTCATGGAGTGGAAGATGGGAGAGATGGCGAAATTGCGCGGCATCAAGTTCCGACGAATCGACTACCGCATCGAAGAACTGAGCATTCCCATGGATCACTACGGCGCCTGCCTTGCCGCGCTCGTGTTCCTCGCGTGACGAATGTACGGCGTCATCGTCTGCCCTCGATGCAAACGGGCCAAGGGCGTGGACCTGAAACAGAAGACGACGACCTGCGCGTGTGGATTTGAAATCCGAATCGCCCCGTCCCGGGTGCGGGCGCGAGCCGACACCGCGCGCGAACTGGCGTCGCTCGTCGGGCAAGTGAGCGCGGAGCTCGCCGGCGGACTCGCCGCATATCGGAAAGCCGCCGCGCCCGCGCGCCGAAGGCGGTCCAGGGACGTCCACCTCCGGATCGTGGGCGTCGCATCAAAGCCGCACGATCGTGCGGGCCGGCTCCGGGCCGCCGCCGTCGAACTGACGAGAGAACTCGAGGTCTTCTCCCTCGGAGATTGGACACGGGTTCTATGGAACCGAAGGACGGGTTCTACCGAGCGGTGAGCCTCAGCCCCTAGGCAGGGACGCTCGGCGCCGTTCCCGGCGCAACTCGCGGCGGAGCTCCTCGGGCAGCGTGCCCGGGAGGATCCGACGGTAGACGTAGTAATAGACGAGCAAGCCAAACCCGGCCGCGGTGGTCACGGAAAGGGCCGCGTAGACGTCGGGGATGCCCGGAAGGATGAACGGGAACAGGAACGCGCCGTAGGCGAAGCGAACTGCAATGGCGCGCAGGAAATACCGCCACATCTCGCCCCGCGAGGCGCCGAACCCGATCAGGGCGCCGGTGTCTGCGTTGACGAGCCCGAGACCGATCGAATAGAGGACGAGCAAGCCGAAGGTCTCCGGGACGTACAGGACATCGCGGGAGGCCCACGCGGCCGCGACGACCCCGCTCGCGGCGATGCCGGTTCCCAGCGGGACGCCGTAGAAGGTCGTGTCGAAGCGCCCTTGGTACCTTCGACGGTTCAGCCAGACGAGCTTGAACGATTCCTCGAACAAGAAACTCGCCGAAACCGCGACGAGGACCCCGACGATATCGGTTCGCGGGATGGACAGGGCGAAGACGCTCGCGATCGTCCCGAACACAAGGCCCACGGCCAGGCTCCCGAACACCCGGCGGTCGTCGAATAGCGTCCGGTCGACGTACGGCCGGTCGAACCGGCGCAGGGACGTCCACAGGATCCCGATAGCCGGGAGAATCCCCAGGAGGAAAGCGACGAGGAAATCGACATTCGA
The DNA here is from genome assembly GCA_005879015.1 of Methanobacteriota archaeon. Taxonomy (GTDB): domain Archaea; phylum Thermoplasmatota; class Thermoplasmata; order RBG-16-68-12; family RBG-16-68-12; genus RBG-16-68-12. Next base: position 12,181 of record VBMC01000082.1, on the reverse strand, counting down.
CGCCATCGCAGGCGGACCAAGCGAGGGGCGATACTTAAGCGCGCGTCCGGCCGGGTATCGGAGATGACAACGGGAAGGGTGAGTTTATGGGGCTCGGGACGACTCGAAGCCAATGTCGATGCCCGGGAAACAGCCCCGGGTTCTTTGTCCCGTTTGCCAGGAGCCCATCCCTCCAGACGAGACGGAGTGCAGGAACTGCGGGGCCTTCGTGATCGACGAGGCCGTCGTCCGGCTGAGCCGAGCCTTCGGGCTCGACCGGGAGAGAGCGCTCAAATTGTTCGAGGCGGGTTTCCGCCATCCGAAACAGCTCCGGGACCGCGATCCGAACCGCGTCCTCGAGAAGGGCGAAGTCGGCCTCTTGTTCATCTGCACGAATTGCGGCGGATTCGTCGGCGCGGGGGACTCGAAATGTCCACGATGCGCGGCGGAATTCGAGACCGAGGCCGAGGGACCCGCGGCGGAGGAAGAGGACATCCTCGACCTCGTCCTCTGCCCGGTGTGCGGGGCCGACAACGATCCCGAGGTCGTCGAGTGCGAAATTTGTGGCGAGGCGCTTCGGGAAGCCCCGACACCGAAGCCAGTTCCTGCCACAGGCCCCGCGATGGCGATTCCCACTCCGAAAGTCGTGGAACGGGAACGGGCGCTCGAGAAAGTCGACATTTTCCTCGAAGAAACGGAACGGCCTTTGCTCACGCCGGTCCCTCTGACTCCGCGCGAACAGCCTCCGAACGCAACCCCTCGCCCGATCCCGAAGTCGCCCGCTCCGATTCCACCAGCGCGAGCTCCCAGCATCGCGTCCAAGCCGAAGGAGGCGTCTCCTCCCGCGGCTAAGCCCACAATCGCGGCGAAACCGCCGGCAGCGAAACCGCCTACGACGTCGCGACCAACAGCCGAGCCGCGAGCGAATCGGATTGAGCCTTCGAAAGCTCCGATCGCGATGGAGACCCGGATGGAACCGCTCCTGGTCACGCTGCCGGCGAGACCTCCAACGAAGGCGCCGCCCATCCGAACGGTCCCCGTCCCTTCCAATCGCATCGTTCGCAAGAAGGCGAGCGCGTCCTCACCGCCGAGGACCGGTCTACCAGCGGAAACGCTGGGCGGGCTCGTGCTCGCGGCCGCCGTCGGCTTGATGCTCGCCGGAGCCCTCGGGCAGCCCCTCGTGAGCGCCGGAATCGCCACGGTCCTCATCGGCATCGCGGCCTACCAATCCATCGCGTTTCCGCGGCGAAACACCGCAGCGCCCCCTCGGTTCGACGCGTTCCTTCTGGTCGCGGGCATCCTTCTCGGCCTCGGCGCCGCCATCTTCCGGAATGGGCCTTCCACCGAGGTGACGGCGCTTGCCCTCGCGGCCGCATTCCCGTTTTCCTGGGCGACCCGACGGCTCCTCCGAAGCCCGCATCGAGCCTGGCTCGCCATCGCCGCTGCCGTCCCGATCGCCGGCCACGGATTCGCGGAAGCCTTGGACCCTGCCTACCGGCTGACGATCCCGTGGGTGATCGGCATCCTCGTCGGGACGCCGTGGCCGGCGGCCCTCGCCGCGACCGAGATCCTCCGCCGCCAATCGACGACCGTCCTCCGACGCCAACTGGTGCGGGCGGAACGGGACGTCCAGCGGAAGAACTACGAGCAATCGCTCGTCGAATACGATCGGGCGATCGCCACGGCCCGGGCCGATGTTCCGGGAGCCGAGATCCCGTGGTACGGGAAAGGCGCCACGTTGATTCTGCTCGGCCGGTACGAGGAGGCGCTCCGCGCGATCGACACGGCCCTCGACATCAACCCACGGAACGAGGTGGCCTGGGTGAACAAGGGCAACGCCCTGACCCGGATGGGGCAGCTCATGGACGCCCTGCGGTGTTTCAATGCGGCGATCAAGGTGAACCCTCTCTTCGAAGTCGCCTGGAACAACAAGGGGAACGCGCTCGCGCGGCTCGGGAAGTTCGAAGACGCGCTTCGCTGTTATGACCGCGCCCTGGAAATCGATCCGGGTTACCGCGGCGCGTGGGTGAACAAAGGCTTCGTCTTCACCAAGCTGGGGCGGTTCGATGAGGCCGCCTCGTGCGCCGACCGCGTCCTCCTGCTGGAGAGGCGCGGGCGCGCCGAGCCCGCTTGACCCGCGGTCGCGTGGATGGCTTACCCGCCGGCGGCTGTCCCCTCCAATCCCGGGTCGAAATCGGTTGCTTGAGATCGAACACATTTCCGTCCGGGTCGGCGAACTGGCCGAGCCACTCGCCCCATTCCATCTTCTCGGGCGGCACGGGAAACTCGACGCCCATCTCCTGCATCCGCTCGTAGTCCGCAAGGATGTCGTCCGTGAGGAACGTGATCCCGGTCGGACCCGGTTCCGCTTCGTCCATCTGGCAGACGTGCACGCGGGTCCGCGGACGGAGAGGGCCCATCTCGATCCAGTGACCCGCGTCGTCCGGCGTCCCTTGAACGGACGGGTCCACGTTCGAAATGCGCGGTCCGATGTACGCGACGTCGAGTCCGAGGACGTCCCGATACCATCGAATCGCCTTGTGCCGATCCGAGACGACAATCGCGATCGTGTCGATGCCGAGGACTCCCATGTTCTCCCCAGGGGCGCAACGGAATCTCGCGCTATGAACTTGCCCGCGACCTTCGGAGAATCACTTGTCCGCGGCACCACGGCCGTACATCTTGGCGTACCACTCCATGACTTCGTGGTCCGAGATGCGATCGACCTGCTCCTCCACCGCGAGCTCGTTCTCGGATTCCCACAGATCGACGATCCGGCGGGCGGCCGGGTCGCCCTGGAACTCCGTGACCATGAGTTGCCACTTCCGCCGGCGGGCTTTGAACGCCGCGACCATCTCGGGGCCGTCGAAGACGACGTAGCAATAGCCCATGTGGAACTTCGCGACGATCGCCTCGCGCAGATACAGGAACAGGTTGTCCATCGGCGTGAGCACGAACTTTCGCCGGAACCCGATTTGCCCGACCCGATCGATGTCGTCCTTCAGGATCCACATCACGGTGCGCTCGCCGCGGCCGAGGAAGCCTTTCGTGAGCCAGCCCTCTCCTTCGAACTCCCGGAGACGCTGGCGGGTCTCCCCCATGTTGTACTCGAACCGCGTGTATGCCGCGAGGGATTCCGCCGACGTCACGCCGAGGCTCCGGATGATGCGGCGCAACACATCTCGGCGGGCCTCCTCCCGACCGATCTTCAGGTCCGGAACGAGGCGATAGCGGTTGTCCGCGTCCCGCGTCACATGGAGTCCCTCGTACAGGTTCCGGAGCGCGGTCGCGGTCGATGGGCGGCTGAGGTCCGAGAGGACGAGGAGTCGTTGGCGGGAGATCGGGCCTTCCTCTTCGATCAACTTCAGGACCGTCTTCATGTCTTTGGTGAGTCGCGTCCCTTTCGCGGCCTTGAAGAGACCGAGGTCGTCCTCGGAGCAGTAGGTCCAGTATTCGGGGATCGCGAGGCCCTTAGAGAGCAGACCGTTCCGATGCAATCGGTCCAACGGTCGGAAGTCTTTCACCCGGAGCCTTGCCGCGAAATCGGATCGAAGTCCACCGAGGGCTTTCGCGGCCCCGATCGGATCCGCGAACCGCGTCTCCGCCGCGATGCCTTGCTTGTGGAGCGTGTAGGCAAGAAGATCGCTCTTCTCGAAGTCGAGGGGGACGATCGGCCCGTACGCGACGAAATCGGAGAACCGCACGAAGCCGGCTCGCTTCCATGGGGAGAGGTCTTCCGCCTCCGGGACGTCCTTGCCTTGGAATCGAGTGACACGCAACACGTCGACCCCTCGAAGCGCGTAGAACGCCATCATCCGCACGAGACCGTCGATCGCCTCCTTCAGCAGATCGGGAGACGCCAGGTCGAGCTCGCGGACCTCGATGCACCCGCTCATCTCCCAGACCTCCGCCATCCCGACGAGGTCCCCGTCCTTCACGAGGGGGAAGAACCAACCTTCCCCGTAGCGGCTCGCGACCTGGGCCCACAAGGGCTGCGTCCAGGGATCCAGGAGCGACAGCACGCGGACGGGATCGGAGACCGCCTTGCCCGAGGCCTTCCGTAGGGCAGGCAGATCCTGCGCGAGGACGTACATCTCGCCTTCCGCCTTCCCGGTAACCAGGATGCGGGTCACGAGGCCTTGCTCCTCGAGACGGTCTACGAGCCGCTCGAGTTCATCCCACTCGAACCGGGCCCATTCTCGGATCCCGGAAAAGGGCACCGGGCCGTAGGCCGCAAGGAACCGCTTCACGAGTGATTCCACGGCATCCTTCACTTCCTTCGCGGGCGGGTCGAAGGCCGTGTACAGGTTCCGCGCGGTCCAACCGTCGCCCTGGAACTTTCGAATGACGTACACATCGTAGTCGAGTTTCTCGAGGGCCTCCTTCACCCGTTCCTTCTCCTCGCGCAACTTCGAAGTGATCCCCCAAATGTCAATTCCCTCCGAAGCCCGGATCACGTCGAGGACCTTGGACTCGAATTCGGTGAGCGGACTTCGCGGGAAGGCGGAGAGGAAGAGAGGGACGTCGCGCGCGCGGACGTACCGCACGCGGCCATTCAGGAAGCGTCCCTCGAGGATGTCCCCGGACGACCGCCTCCGCGTCCATTCCTTGTAGTCGAAGGACGTCGTGTGGTTCCAGATGTCGAGGACCATGCCGGCCTCGAGGAACGTGTCGAAGAAGTCGTCGAGGGTCTCGATCTTCCGGAATTGTTTCTCCAGGAGGAAGGCCTTCACCTGCGTCTCATCGAAGACCTCGCGGGTCTCGCCCTTCCGCTGGAGGCGCTGGAGGTCCCGCGTGAGCATGAACTGGAACTCCTTGTCCACCAGGAAGTGGCCCGAGGAGACGACGCCCTCCGATTCGAGGTCGCGCAGGACCTCTTCGACGAGCTCCGCCTCGAGGCCGAGGGCCACCGCGAGTTCCGTCGCACTGTACGGCCCGTCCGCATCGAGCCGCTTCGTGAGGACCTTGTCGAGCGCCTCTTCGAACGGTCCCCGAACGGGCTCGCGCGCGGCATAAAGCGTCTCCTCGACGCCTCGGCGCGCTACCAGGTACGACCGTTCGAGCTTCCGCAGCGTCTCGTTCAGCGCATCCTTCTGCCTCTTTGTTTTCCGCAAGAGTTCCTTGTGGGTGAGCGGTTTTTCCTTGAGGAGGGAGAGAACCTTCTCCTCCGGAGGCTTCAGGCGGGACCGCTGCGCGTAGACCGAGACGTAGTTCGGTACGTGGTCCTTCGGCGCCCAATGGATGCCCTGGGGGGTCCAGACGCTCTCGATAAGCCCGTCGTCCATGAGCTGACCGGACCATTTTCGGACGTCGGAGAAGGACGCGGTCGCGACGTCGAACACGTTCCGACCTTTCTCCTGCAGTAGGTTCGCGTCGCCCACGCGGTCCAGGTACGACAGGATGTCTTCCTTCCGCGCCACCTTCGGCAGCTTCCGTCGGAAGTACTCGACGATTTCTCCGGGTTGGAACTGGATCGAACTGATCTGGTCCGAGGGCATCACGCGCTCCAGGACCTTGCGGTGCAGCTCCCGCAGGAGGGCGGAGCGGTCCTCCATGAGGACCAGGTCCGAGACGCCTTGCAGGACGACGTTGTGGGCGAACGGCGAGGGCAGAGAAGCGAAGTCGCTCTCCGCCACCGTGATTTCCCCTGCCTCAATCCGACCGAGAATCTCGCGGGCGTGGTCGAGGTCCATGACCTCGTGGAGGATCTCATTGTACGTCTCCTTGACCACGGGGAAGTCGACGATCTCATGGAGCCAATCGAGGACCCGCTGGGACCGGAGCTGCTGCCGTCCGATGGAGACCTCGCGGCCCTTGTAGTTCCGGAGGATCATAAAGGACCGCGTCGCGCAGTGTCGGAAACGCTGCTTGAACAACTCCGTGTTCCGGATCGCCCGGCGGAGGAGGTCCTCGAGGTTTTTGCTCGTGACCAGTTTCGCGAGGCCCTTTAGTTCGATACGCTTCGGGACCGTGATCATGAAGTTGTCGTCGGTCACGCTCACGCGGACGTTGGTCCGGTGAGTCTCCGTGACCGCGAAAGCAAAGGCACGGCTGAGCGCGTCGTTCACGCGCCGTCCGAAGGGGTAGTGGAAGATCACGTTCCGGTTCCCCTTCACGTCGATATAGCCTTCGAGGAGGACACGCCGGTCGGTCGGGAGGTCCGGGATCAACGCCACCTGCTCTTGCACGTAGGAAACAAGGGACTGCGCGGATCCGGTGTCCGTGCGGTACTCCTGCTGGAGCCATTCTTTGGCGGCAGCCTCCCCGTCCTTCGCGATCTTCGCCGCGAGGTCGCGGCGGAATTCCCCGACCGCGATCGAGAGGTCGAAGGACCGCGGGAGCATTTCGCCGGTCCAAGAAGGGACGGTCGGCTTATGGCCGGAAGCATCCTTCACGTACACCGAGGTCCCGCGGACCCGGACGAACTGGTACGTGCGCCCGCCGAGGACGAAGACGTCGCTCGGACTCAGATACTCGACGAACTTCTCGCTCAGCTCCCCGAGCGGCGAGCCGCGTTCCGAGAAGACGTGGTAGGTCCCCTCTTCCGGGATCGTCCCGACGTTCGTGTAGTAGATCATCCGGGTTCCTTTCTTCTTCCCGAACCGGGCTTCTTCCTCGTCCAACCAGATCTTCGCGAACACCTTGATGTCCGGATTCCGGGAGGACAGGTAGTCGAGCACCGCGAGGAAATCCTTTTTCGTGAGATCGTGGAATGGGTACGATCGTCGCGCGAGTTCGAACGCCTCATCGACACCCCAGCGCTTCTCGAGGGACATCGTGACGAGCGCCTGGGCGAGCACGTCGAGCGGATTGTGAGGGATCTCCACCCGATCGATCCGGTTGTCGTAGGCGGCCTTCGCCAAGGTCGCGCATTCCATCAGGTCCCACGGTTCGAAGGCGATCATGCGGCCGGTCGCCGTCTCGCCATACGCATGACCAGCCCGGCCGATCCGCTGGAGTCCCTTCGCGACGGACTTCGGCGAGCCGATCTGGACGACGAGGTCGATGTACCCGATGTCGATGCCCAGCTCGAGGGACGTCGAGGAGACGGCGGCTTTGAGCTTCCCCTCTTTGAGCTTCTGTTCCACGTCCAGGCGGGTGACCTTCGACAGCGAGCCATGGTGCGCCTCCAGGTCCTCCACGCCCCGCTCCTTGAGCCGGAACGAGACATGCTCCGTCCCGCTCCGCGTGTTCGTGAAGATGAGGGTCGTCCGATGATCGTCGATCAGGCCGCTGAGGAGGTCGTACATCCGAGCGTTCGCGACCTCCATCGGGACTGCCGTGATGTCGCGCACGGGACACAGGACCGCGAGATCGAGAGATTTCCGGGTGTCGACCTCGACGATGTACATGTCGCGCACCTTGCCGTTCGCGAACCCCGCGAGGAACTTCGCCTCCTCTTCGATCGGGGCGATGGTCGCGCTCAGACCGATCCGGACGAAATCTTGCCCGGTCTGCTCCCGTAGGCGCTCCAAACAAATGGAGAGGAGGGACCCGCGTTTGGAAGAGCAGACCTCGTGAATCTCGTCGAGGATGACCCATTCGACCTTCGCGAAGTGTTCGCGGAACTTCGGCGTGCTTAGGATGATCGCAATGCTCTCCGGCGTCGTGATGAAAATGTGCGGCGGCCGACGGACCTGTTTCTGGCGTTCCTGGGGCGACGTGTCCCCGGATCGGACACCGACCCGGACCAGCGGTTCGGGCTTGCCCTCCTTGCGCGCGAGCTCCGTGAGCTCTCGCAGTGGCTCCTCGAGGTTGCGGTTGATGTCGTTTGCGAGGGCCTTTAACGGGGACACGTACAGGCAATAGATTCGGTCCTCGAGCTCGCCACGCAGCTGCTTGGCGTACAGCTCGTTGATGATCGACAGGAACGCGGTGAGGGTCTTCCCGCTCCCGGTCGGTGAGGAGACGAGCACGCTCTTCCTCGCATGGATCAAGGGGACGGCGTAGGCCTGTGGCTCGGTGAGGTCCTTGAACTTCGATTGGAACCAATCCCGGACCAACGGCTCCATGAGCCCCAAGACTTCGTCCTTCGTCGCCGCGGTGCGGACCTTATGTAGCAAGCCTAATGCCTCGTGTGGGGACGGAAATCACGGAGCATAGGAAGGGGTCCTAAAAGAGTTTGCGGGGTGGTCATCGAACCCAACGCACACCCCCACTTGGAAGGACTTCCGTTACGGTCTACACCGCCGGAGAGTCTCCGCTTGGGCGACCAATGGACGCTTTGGCACAACAGCACCAAATTGCCGCAAGGGCCTTAGCGAAGTTCGTTGTTTGGGCGCGAGTTAAGCGTCCAAGGCATGCCCGACCCAGATCTCGATGTGCTTACCTTCCGACACAGCGTCGCCCAGCTACCCTGGTGGGTCTTCCATGGAACCATCCTCCTTTCGCTCGTTATCGCTGGGGGTATCCTCGTCGCGCTGGACTGGATCGTTCCTCAGCTCGAGGAGATCTCACGTCCGTTCCCCTTGATTGGGGTCGAAATCGCTTTCCTCGTCATCGGGGGACTCTTGTCCGAGGTTCTCCTCGGTCACACGGTTCTGTTGTCGCCGCGGGGGGTCCGCATCCAATGGGGTCCGTTCGGGAAGACCGCCGCAACGACGTCGGTGGTAGCTACATTGACGTACGACGACGGTCGGCGGGAGTACCTTGGCGTTTTGCAAAAAACGGGATCCAACATCTATTTCGGTGCAGGCTACCTCCGAAGCGACTTCGAGAAGGCACGAACTTGGCTCCAGTCTTTCGCAGAACAGAACCAGATTCCGTACGAACGGGTCAGGAACCGGGAAGAACTGTTTAGGTTTGTCCGAGCGCATTCCAAACGATAGTCGCCGCCGCCGAAAACTCACTCGCCACTCCTCCCCGGCGAACGACCGCGCCGACCCGTGCCTAAGTCCGGACAGTCCGGCGAAAGAGATGGAGAATTCGCTGGACCGGATTTCAGTACCGTAAGAGAGTTTGCAGGGTTGGAATCGAGTCATTGCCACAACTCGACTATTTCATCTAATCAACGAGTTGGAAAAATAGTAGGGAACTCGCGGAGGCCGAACCTGCGAGTTCCTCTCGGTCATGCGATTCAGGCCTGGAGGTGTTTGACCAGCTTGTCGAACATCTCGTTCCAGCCTTGCGTGGCCCCTTCGAGATCCGGCCCCGCCGGCATCCCTGCGTGATGCAGTGTGACCTTCGTTTGGCCCTTCTCCTTCTCGAAGGTCAACGTCACGAGCATCTCCAGCGGGAGGTCCGCGCCCATGCCGTAATACGTCGCCGGCACCACGTTTCCCTTCTCATCAGCAAAGCTGTCCGTGTAGACAATTCGCCTCCCGGGGACGATTTCGCGATATACACCGGTGCCCCAGTAGTCCTTGCCCTCCGGCGACCGCATGCAGTACCGGAAGACGCCTCCGACCCGCAAGTCGACGGAGATGAAGGGGGCCGTGAATCCTTTCGGGCCCCACCACAGCTTCATTTCACGCGGGTCCGTGAGGGCTTTCCACACGCGTTCGGGCGGTGCGTCGAAGGTCCTCGTGATGACGAGCTCGTTCTTCTGAGCACGACCTCTCGCTTGCTCCTTCTTCGGCCGCGCGTCCCTCTTCTTCGGTTCCTCCACCAATTCGGCGAAGCGCTCGATCGTCTCGCGGGCCCCTTCCTCCATCCCGGAGGCGAGCATCCCTTCGAGGTCCTCAACCGTCGCGAAGACGGATTTCTGTGTGACTTTCGTCTTGCCCCGGATCTCCTCGAACACGGCGCTCTCGACGAGGACGTGTCCCGGCATCCCCTCGAATTCGAAAGTTTCGACGATTCGTTCGAGAGGCACAACTTCCCGGTACTCCCCGTTGAAACCGAACTCGTTCCCGTCGGCGTCCCGTTGGACGAATCGCCAGGTCCCACCAGGTCGGACGTCCATCTTCTCCACGACCGTGGAGTATTTCCTCGGCCCCCACCAACGAGGGATCAGCTTCGGATTCGTCCACGCCTTCCACACCAGCTCGCGAGGCGCATCGAAGACGTGCGTGCTCACGAGCTCTCGTTTCGACGTTCTCTCAGGTTTACCTATTGTGGGCATGTTTTCGTTCCTCCTTTCGTTCTTTCTTGCGGGTTTCCTCCAGGTGTTCGGCCAATCGAGCGAAACGGTCCTCCCATAGGACGCGGTAGCGCGTCAGCCAACCGAACGCCGCGCTGAGCGGCGCAGCGTCAATCTGGCAACGACGGACTCGACCGTCCGGCTCTTCCTTCAGCAGTCCCGCCGCTTCGAGGACGCGAAGGTGCCTCGAGATGGCCGGCAGGCTTACACCATGGGGCCGGGCCAGCTCGCTGACCGTGGCATCGCCTCCAGCGAGTTGCTCGAGCATCGCGCGCCGGATTGGATGGGACAGAGCCGAGAAGATCGCATCAAGGTCCAAGGCGACCGTTCCTCGTTTAACCATCTGGTTAATCGATAAGCAAGGTCAATATTTAACCTTTTTGTTAAGTATTCGGGCCTTCACGCCACAGGCCGCGGTACAGAGGCCAATGCGACGCGGTAGCCCGCGTCGCCGTGGAGCGATAGCCCCGACATGTTCTCGAGGAGCACACCGTGACCAGGCTCGAGGCCGTGGTTCTCGACCGATCCAATCCCGCTGAGCACGTACGCGATGCCTCGTCGGTCCCGGCCCACTCGGAGAAACGCCGTGGCTTCTTTCGCGAACCCGATGTCGATGAGCTCGAGACCGGACGAAGTGCGGGCAGGCCCGTTCGAGCCGACGAGAGATGTGCGGACCGTCCCGTCCGAGCCCACAGGTGGGCGAGTCGCCGTCAGGATCTGGAGCGAGGTCGAGGGAGCTTCGGTCGTCACAGGCAGACGCACGACGATGGAAAGCCATCGGGCCGTTCGCCCTCGTTCCATCCGTAGCGCGTGCTGGACCTCGTCTCGCGCCGTGAGGACGAGGAGCGATCCTTCCGTCAGGCTGGTATGATTCCCCGAGCCGTCCTCATGGTCGATGTATCCTTCGAGGACGTACTGGATGACTTCCTGTCCGAGATGCGGGTGCATCTCGCCTTTCCTTCGCGAGGTCGCCATGCTCTCCGCGAAGCGCTGGAACGGGAGAAAGGGTTGCTCGTCGCGGGTCGGGAAAAGAAGATGGGCCGTCGTGTCGGAGGCGTCAATCTCCCCATGGACAATCGTGAGTTCCCGAGGCTCTCTAGCTGGTGTCAGGGGACCCTCTCCACCATCTGTCACTTGATCGAGAAGGGTCAGGCGGGCGTCAGATATAGGTTCTCGGTCGTCCGCCCTCAGGGGAAGGAGCCGTCCGGATCGTACGGATCATAAGCGATCCATCTCGTCCAGAACCACATCCGAACCACGGCCGTCGCAACCCACGTGAGCACGAGACCCGCTGCGTAAAGTCCGAGGTCTGAATAGCCACCGAGGCTCGACCCGATCCTGGCCGCTGCTCCCACGACAAGGAAGACCACCGTAGAAGCCCCCAGGATGAACGAGGCGAGGACCTCGGCTTCCAGGTGGCTCGGTGCCATGTGACCCGGCATTTTCTCGGGCCGAGGCCGGTAGAGGACGGCGTGCTTCTGCGCTTTCTTGTGAATTCGGTGCACATGGAGATAGGGAGGAATGAGCAGGACCACCACGACCGCGGTCACCAAAAAGAAGCCCGCGGCTCCCAGGAAGAGACGGGCTACGGAAGCAAAGACCACGTAAGCGAAGGTGCCCACGACGAGCAGGATGAGGAACAAACCGATGCTCCTCCGCCTTCGCTTGAAGCCGAGGGCCACGGCATTCCCGTGCAGAGGGTCGCGAGACCGCGCTTGGCGCCGCGGTCCTTCATCGCGTAGGCGAGCGTCGTCAAGACGCGCGCGCCGCTGCAGCCGATCGGATGTCCGAGGGCCACCGCCCCACCGTTCACATTGAACTTCTCGTACGGAATTCCGAGCTCGCGCATGACGGTGACGCTTGCAGCGGCATACGCTTCATTATGCTCGAACAGGTCGATATCGTCAATCGAAAGGCCCGTCTTTTTCAGAAGCTTGCGGACGCCGGCGATCGGCGCCTCCATGACCAGCTCCGGTTTCACGCCGACCGTGCCATAGTCGACGACGCGCGCGAGCGGCGTCACGCCGTGCCGGTCGGCGGCCTTCTCCGACATGACGACCATCGCCGCGGCGCCGTCGCTCAGCTGGGACGCATTCCCCGCGGTCACTTGGCCGCCCTCTC
>VBMC01000196.1 GCA_005879015.1 Methanobacteriota archaeon | reverse complement strand
GACATCTTCTTCCGCTCCGAGGTGAAAGCGATCTCCGCGACCCGCGGCCATCTCGCTCGGATGGCTGTGGGGTCCATGCCGGCACGCCGCGCGGCCACGAGGAGCGCGCCTTCCGTCGGATCGCCTTCCACGATCCATCGAGTCCCTTCCTGTCGGAGCACCGCGTCGTTGCACAGGACCCCACATTCGAGGAGCTGCTGCAATCCGGGGTGAGCCGTCAGATCCGCGACCCGACCACCGGTCCGGACCGTCCCAGTCGGATTGAAGCCTTCCCCGATTACTTCGTATTCCACGGTCCCCGTGACCAAGACCCGGACGTTCATCTCCCCTTTCGTGAGCGTGCCGGTCTTGTCGGAACAAATCACGGAAGCAGCGCCGAGGGCCTCAACGCGAGGCTGATCGTCACAATCGCCGGGAGCCCTTCCGGGATGGCGGCCACGGACAGCCCGACCGCGGTCAGGAACAGGAGCTCGATGTGACCCGGGTCCCGTAGGACGCCGATGAGGAAGATGAGGCCCGCGGCAATCAGGACCGCGACGCCGATCTGCCTCCCGAGCCGATCCAACTGCTTCTGGAGCGGCGTCTCCTCCTTCGTCTCCTGCTGGACGAGTCCCGCGATCTTGCCGAGCTGGGTCGCCATGCCGGTCTCGACGATGACCGCCTTGCCGCGGCCTCCGTCGACCGCGGTGCCCATGAACACCATGTTCTTACGGTCGCCCAGGAAGGAATCGCGGGGTAGCGCGTCGACCGCCTTGCTGACCGGGAGGGATTCCCCGGTCAGCGACGCCTCGTTGACGCGGAGGCTCGCGACCTCGAAGAGACGCGCGTCGGCGGGGATCCGATCACCTGCAGTGAGGACGGCCACGTCGCCGGGCACGAGCTCGCGGGAGGGCACCGCGACGATCCCTCCCTCGCGGAGGACATGGGCCTTCGGCGCGGCGAGGTTCTTGAGGGCCTCCAAAGACCGCTCCGCTCGATACTCCTGGACGAAACCGAGGATCGCGTTCATGACCACGATCACGATGATGAGCACGGCGTCGTACAGGTCCGCGTTCTCGCCCTGCAGGAGCCCCAGGGCCGCGGAAATGATCGCAGCGATGATCAGGACGATCACGAGTACGTCCACGAACTGGCTCAGCAAGATGCGGAGGGGATTCACCCTCGCCGTCTGGACGAGTTCATTCGCCCCGAAACGAGCCAGCCGACGGGCCGCCTCCTGTGAATCCAGGCCCAAGGGAGAGGCGTCAAGTCGCTTGAGGACGGCGTCGGCCGGCAAGGAATGCCAGTCGTCGGCCATCGTCCGCCGAACCCTCGCTTGCGTAATAAAGCTCATCTCGGACATCCGTCGGAACCTCGGACGGCAGGGTCCGTCTCGCGTTGACAACGGCTTTTTGTAGGAACAGGATCGATGCGCCATCGGGATGGGAACCTCGGTTCTCTCGCGAAGATCGCGAGCGATCGCGCTGGCCCCTCCGGGAGACGCACCGCGTGATTGAGACGACGTCCATCATGTTCGATGTCGGCGTCATCGCGAGCGTCGGCTTCATCGGAGCTGCACTCGCCGCGCGGGTCCGGATCCCGATCATCATCGGCTACATCATCGCGGGGATCCTGATCGGGCCTAACATCCATCTCCGTGTCTTCGGCACGTCGTACGACGGCATCCTCGCCGACAGCACGTTCCTGCAGAGCATCTCGCAGCTCGGCCTTGTCCTTCTCCTGTTCTTCGTCGGCCTGGAATTCAGCATCACGAAACTCATGAAGACGAAAGAGGCCGCCGCGATCCTGGCAGTGACGAACCTCGCGGTGAACTTCTTCGCGGGATTCGTGATCGGAGCATGGCTGGGATGGCCTGTCATCGACACGATCTTCATGGCAGGCGTCATCGGCATGTCGAGCTCCGCGATCGCGGCCAAGTCGTTGATCGACCTGAAACGACTCGGGAACCGGGAGACCGAATTCATCCTCGGGATGGTGATCCTCGAATCGTTCCTCGCCATGTTCATCCTCACCTTGGCGAACGGGATGATCCTCCCCGCCGAGGGACCCGTGAACATCGGGGGTCTCTTCGCCGGAGTGGGGCTGTTCATCGGCTTCTTCGCGCTCCTTGCCGCCGTCGTCGTCCCCCGGACCGCAGCGATCTTCGAACGAATCAAGAGCGAGGAATTGTTCGTCCTCTTCGCCCTCGGGACCGTCTTTCTTGCGGCGGCTCTCGCGGAGGCCTTCCGGATCCCTGCCATCGTCGGAGCATTCTTCATGGGGATGGTCTTCGCGGACACGCACCTCGCGGGCCGACTGAAGGTGAAGATGGAGTCCCTACGCGATGCGTTCGTCGCGATCTTCTTCCTCAGCTTTGGAATGCTGATCGACCCGGGTTCTTTCTCGTCCGTCCTGCCCATGCTGCTCATTGCAGCCCCTCTAATCCTGTTGAACGACCTATTCCTTACCGCGGCGTTGGGATACTTCATCGGCTTCTCAGGGCGAGCGTCCACGGCGATCGGGACCAGCATGATCGCGCGGAACGAGGAGGCTATCCTCTATGCGACGGTCGGCGCCCGTGCCATCCAGGCGAATCCCCATCTCTCGAACGACTACGCGGCGAAGTACCTCACCCCTTTCGCGGGGATCCTGTGCATCGTGATGAGCTCCTTGCAGCCGATTCTGATGGGGCGGTCAGATCGGATTGCGGCGTTTCTCGCGAAGCGACTCCCCAAGTCCATCACGTTTGGAGCCGAGCTCGTGAAACGGACTCTGAAGACCGTCATCATGCCGAATTTCCTGCCGATCTATCGGAGGAAGCGGGTGTTCCAGGCCGCACTTATCGCGTATTCGGCGTGGATCATTGATCTCACGATCACGACGGGTGCCGCACACCTCGCGATGTCCGTCCTCACGCCGATCCTCATCTTTGGGGTCTGGGCATCGGCCCGCCACGCGTTCCAGGAGCCGGTGCGTCACACGAACTATGGCGTCGACGGGGGACCCTTGAGCCGCTCCGCGATCGAGGCATTCGTCCTGCGGATCGTCGTGGGCGCGCTGGCGATCGTGAGCCTCGTGGCGATCCTGTGGCAGTACTATTGGCCCGTGACCCTTCCAATCCTGTATGCGTATTTCCTCGTCGTCGTGTTCAGCATGAAGGTTGTGTACCGTCGCCTAGGCCTTGGTGTCGGTCGACGAGCCAGGCCGATTCGCCTCGTCCATCGGATCCCGGCGGCGCGGAGCTGGCGGGCCGCGAGCGGTCGTCGCTGATCACAGGATCGGATACATCACGTCGGTCAGCCAGGACTCGTCCCCGAGCATCGTCTCGGTACCGTGGCCGGGATACACGTGGGTCGTCGGCGGAAGTTCCTTGAGACGGCGGAGGCTGAACACCATCTTGGCGGGACTCCCGCCAAAGGTGTCGGTGCGGCCGTGGGACCCCGCATACAGCGTATCGCCCGTGAACAGGGCTTCCTCCGACGCGACGTAGAAACAGGCGCTCCCTTCCGTGTGGCCGGGCGTATGGAGGGTCCGGAACGTCAGATCGCCCACCTTGATTTCCGATCCTTCCTTCAACAGGACGTCCGGTTTCACGGGCGGCGGAGGGGCGGGCAAGAACCAGCGTGTCTCCCGGGCGTTCTTCTCCAACCGAGGGGCGTCGAGTTCGAAGATCGCGATCTTGGCCCCGGTCGCCCTGCGGATCGAATCATCGTCGGCCGTGGGATCGGGATGGCCGTGGGTGTTGAGGATGAACAGGACCTTCGCCCCGTGCTTCTCCGCCAACCCAAGGAGCTCCTCCCCCGCGAGGGCCGGATCGATGATCGCGGCCTGATGGCTTTTC
>VBMC01000195.1 GCA_005879015.1 Methanobacteriota archaeon | reverse complement strand
ACCCCGCGTGTATCCGGTCCCCGCGAATCTCGATTTGAAGGTCGCTCAGTTGAAACTCCGCAGCCTAGGAATCGGAATCGATCGCTTGACGAAAGAGCAGCGCACGTACCTCGAATCCTGGCGCGAAGGCACGTGACATCAGCCGAGCACGAAGGCGACCGATGCCGTCCAAACTCGCGGTCTTGACCGACTTCGACGGCACGATCACGCGGACGGATGTGGCCGAGGCGATCCTGGAAGAGTTCGCGCCGGCATCCTGGTGGGATATCGAGGAGCTCCACCGGGCTCGCAAGATCGGCACGAGGGAATCGATGGCACGAGAGTTCGCCTTGCTTCATGCGAAACAGGCGGACCTCATCCGGTTCGTCGACGACCATGTCGAGATGGACGACACATTCCGGGACTTCGCCGCCTTCTGCCAACGACGGAAGATTCCCCTCGAAATCGTGAGCGAGGGTCTCGACTTCTACGTGCGCCACCTGATGCGACGGTGGGAACTCCGCCTTCCCCTTCGGACGAATCATGCGGTCTTCGAGGAGGGAAGCGTCCGGATCGAATATCCGTGGGCCGATGCGACGTGCACCCTGTGCGGTACGTGCAAGCTGCTCCGCCTGTTCCAACTCCGGACGGAAGGCTATCGCATCGCGTACGTCGGAGACGGCCACTCAGATCTGTGCCCCGCCCTCGAGGCGGATCACGTGTTCGCCAAGGCCGAGCTCGCCCAGTTGTGCGACCAGGAAGAGATCGCGTACGTCTCGTTCGACCGTTTCGCGGACGTGCAACGGAACCTGGTGGGCCTGACGTGAGGAACTACCTCGGAGCCTTTGGGCATGTCGCGATAGACCACATCGTCACCCTTCGCCGCCTGCCTCGGCCGAATACGTCCATCGAGATTCTCGGGCGCCGACGGTCCTTCGGAGGGACCGCGGGAAACCTGAGTCGCGCGGCCGCCTGCCTCGGGGTGAAGACGGCCTTGGCTTCGTTTGTCGGCGATGACTTTCCCTCCGACTACCGGAAGGCACTCCGGAAGGACGGCGTCGACCTCACCGACTTGCGCCCTATCCGCGGCGCGACGACTCCGATAGCGTGGATCTTCTCGGATTCGGCCGGAAATCAGATGGCGATCATCGACCAAGGTCCGATGAAGGAAGGCGTCCGCCTTCCGATTCTGCGACACAGCGTCGTCGATGTCGAGCTCGTCCACCTCGGCACGGGCCGCCCTCAGTACTACATACGGATCGCGCGGCTCGCGGCTGAACTGGATCGGACGATCGCGTTCGACCCGGCGCAAGAGATCCACTACGTCTACACGCCGCGCCTCTTCCGCGCGCTGCTTCGCCACACCGCGTATTTTTTCGGCAACGAAGCGGAGATCATCCAAGCGAAACGCTTCCTTCGCGTGACCTCGACGGAAGGTCTGCTTCGTTTCGCTCCCGTGGTCATCGTCACCCTCGGATCGCGGGGCAGCGTGGTCCACACGCGCGATGGAAAGATCCGAATCCCGCGGGTCCCCCCGACGCGCGTCGCCGACGTGACCGGGGCAGGCGATGCGTACCGAGCGGGCTTTTACGCGGGCCTATCCCGCGGTTTCGACCTCCGGCATTGCGGCATCTTGGGCTCGTCCGTGGCAAGTTTCGTCGTCGAAGCGCAAGGCACGCAAACGCATTTGCCGACGTGGACGCAGGCCGTGCAACGTGCGCGAAAATATGCGCCATTCTAATGGAGAAAACAGAAATTTCAGGTGGCTCGAATGTGGTTACGAAAGGGTTATATTGCGTCAGTAGTTTTCCTGCGCGGTGACCAGGGGTGGCTATCGGGTTCGTGCTCATTAGCACCGCTCCCGCCAAGGAGCACGAGGTGTACAATGAGCTGCTCAAAGTCAAGGAGATCGTGGAGCTCCACCCCCTCTTCGGGGAGTACGATCTCATCGCCAAAATCGAGGCGGAAGATTTCAATGTCCTTGGTCAGGTCGTGGTCGACAAGATCCGTTCGATCGCGGGCGTCATCGATACGAAGACATTGACCGGGATTAAGTTCTAAGGTGAGATTCGATGGCTAGCTTCGATGTCTGGAAT
>VBMC01000222.1 GCA_005879015.1 Methanobacteriota archaeon | reverse complement strand
CGGGTCCCGAGGAAGATCGCTTCTGCCCTCGCGATCCGGACCAGTTCGCCCAGGTTGCCGTCCGGGGGAAGGCCCAGCACCTTGAGCCGCACGTCCCACTTCCGAAGCGGTTCGACGAGGGCTTCGCCATCCGACGTGGCCACCGCGATCCGGCAGCCGCGCTTCATTCCCATCCAGGCGGCGACCATGCCCGCCTCGTCCCGCACGACCGCGAGAGCCCGGCCTTGGCTCCCGAGGGGAAGGCCTCCCGGGCCTAGCCAAATTTCCCGGAACACGAACCCGCGGTTGCGACGGACCTCAACGTGGATTTCGACGTCCGGTTGGGTGAGATTCACCCGGACGTCAGGATGGGCCTGACGAACTGCCTCTCCGAGATCGCGAGCGAGATCTTGACTCGTGAACGGGTGGGTCCCGACTCGTCGGGGCCGGAGGGCGAACGATTGGCCGGGCGACAAGGCACGTGAAGCCTCCGAGAGAACGGCCTTTCGGAGGGACTCCAAGTCCGAGTGCACTTCCGTGGCGGGGCTGATCGACACGACACCGAAGACCCGTCCGAGGATCGCGTGTGCCTTCGCGACGTCATCGACATGGACGTACACCCGGGCCTCGTCGGCCTCGGTGATGCATTCGACGCCTTCCGCGGCGAACAGATCCTGGATGTTCGCGACGAGGCGGTCCCGGAGCTGGCGGCGTACGAATCGGCTCTTCAGGGCCAGCTCGCCGAAACGAACCAGGAGGACCACGTTTCACGGACCGTCCGTGGACCCATATTTTCGGGGTAGTAATTAATACGGCCCAGGCTTTCGTACGCCGTGGACGTCCTCGTCCTATCGCTCCAGGTCGTCCTCATTTTCGTCGTCGCGTTCATCTATTCGAATCTGGGCCTCGGCGGCGGTCTCCTCTTCGTGCCGATCCTCCTCTCGACCGGAGTCTCGTCCAAGGACCTCGCGGTGCCGATCTCGCTCACGTTGACGATGGCGACAGCAGCCTCGTCCGTGATCAACCACCATCGCCGCGGCCTCGTCGATTTCCGCCTCGGAAGTCTCCTCGTGACGGGCGCCTTGCTGGGGGCCGTGGTCGGGACGTTCTTCACGTTGGTCGTCTTGGATGAAAGGACTTTCAAGGCCTTCTTCGCCGTGGTGCTCCTCCTGTTCGGCGTCTACATGGTGCTCGATTGGGTCCGGAACCAACGTTCCATCGATGACGACAACGACGCGTTGCTGACCCGACCCCGAGTCGTCGGAACCGCGGCGTCCACGGCCGGATCCGGGTTTCTCTCCGGTGCCATGGGCATCGGGGGTGGCCTCCTGAACGTCCCGCTCCTCGTGTACGTTCTCGGGCGGAAGACCCGGAAGGCGATTGGGACGTCCTCGTTGCTCATCATCCCGACAGCGGCGGTCGGCTTCGCCGCGTACGTTGCGGGCCTCGCGCTTCGGCCTACGGGTTTCGCCTGGCCGGAAGCGTATGTCCTCATTCCCATCCTGATGCCGGTCGTGTTTGTCGGGGCCTTCATCGGCTCTCGATGGGGCCTCGCGAAACTCAAGACCCGATCCGTTGCGTTGATTTTCATCGTCGTCTTGTTCATCGCGGCGGCGAAGCTAGTCTACGATCTCCTGTGATCACCTCGGATCGAACCCGAACAATGTTCGGATCAGCGGCGGGGGCGGAGGCCTCGCCTTCGACTCGCCCACTCCTGCGTCTTCGTGAACGCCAACTGATCGACGACGATGCCGATGACGAGGATCACGAGCATGACGCCCATGACCCCGGCGATGTCTGGAACGGAAGCGGAGGCATTGAGCAGAAAGCCGAGCCCGACCGTGGCGAAGATGATCTCTGCTCCGATCAGCGACCGCCACGCGAAAGACCATCCGACTTTGGCCGCGGAGATCAGATGCGGCAGGGCGGCCGGGACGGTCACCCGGAGGATCAGGTCCATGCCGTCGGAACCCATGTTGCGCGCCGCCTGAAGGTACACCGGAGGCACGGTCCGCAGTGCGTCCGAGAACCCGAACCAGATCAGGCTGAGCGGGACCCACGCGATGGACGGGAAGGTCTGCAGTCCGAGGATGTACGGTTGGATCCCCTTCCCGAAGGTGGTGAATCGCACCATGAGGAACGCGAGCAGGGCGCCCAGCACGAGCGAAATGAGGAAGCCCACCGCGAGTCGGCGGAGCGTGGCGACGATCGCCCGGACGAGCCGGGTGCTGTTCCAGAAGTCGACGAGGGCGCGGGCGACCTGGGTGGGACCCGGGAACAGGAACCCCCAGACCCCGGATCGGAAGATCAGCTCCCAGATCGCGATGGCGGAAATCGCGATCGCGACCATCGGGATGAGGTGCCGGAACTCCCAAGCGAGGCTCCGCTCGCGGCGGCGCTTCACAGCTGCATCTTGGGCTGGTTGCTCGACCATTGGACCTCCGCTTTCAGAATCTCGTTCGAGCGCCGGATCGCTTCCACGACTCCCGCGTCGTTCAGGGTTCGGGGTCTCCTCGCGCCATTCTCGAGGATCGCGCTTACCGTGCCTGGTCGGTGGGAGAGGACCACGATTCGGTCGCCGAGGACCGCCGCTTCGCGGACGTCATGCGTGACGAACAGGGTCGTTGTGCCGCTACGCACCCAGAGGTCTTGGACGACCGATTGCATCTCCTCGCGGATCTGGACATCGAGGGCCGCAAACGGTTCGTCCATGAGGAGGACCCGAGGTCGGAGGACGAGGGCGCGCGCCAGGGCGACCCGCTGCTTCATCCCACCCGACAGTTCGTGAACCCGAGCGTGAGCGAACTTCTCGAGTTGGACCATTTCGAGATGCTCGAGGACCCGCTGTTGACGATCTTTCCGCGGGACGCCTGCCACCCGGAGCCCGAATTCGACGTTGCCCGTCACATCGAGCCATGGAAACAGGGCCGCGTCCTGGAACACAACGATCCGGTCCGCCCCCGGGCCGTGCACACGATGGCCGTCCATGGCGACCCAGCCGGTCGTCGGCTCCTCGAGACCCGCAACCAAACTGAGGAGGGTCGACTTCCCGCACCCCGAGGGACCCACGATCGTGACGAACTCGCCCCCCCGAATTTCGAGGTTCACATCGCGCAGCGCTTCCGTTTGGCCAGCATTGCCCCCGAATCGCTTCCCCAGCATGACCAGTTTCAGGTCGGCCCCTTTCATCGTCCGCTCACCGGGGGAAGCCCCTTCTCATTGAGGACTTGATTGAGCAGGCTCAAGTCGTAAAGCGAGCCGGGTTGCACGTCGCGCGACAGGAACCCGAGCTCCTGCGACCAGGCGAGGTAGGTTCCGAGCGATGCCGCGATCGGATCGTACGTGACATTGAAATTCCCGAAAGCCGCGGTGATGGTCTCTTGCTTGAGCCTGCTCGTCGTCAAATTGTAGATTTCGTCGTTGATGATCCTCAGGTCGGAGGCAGTTGCCCGTTGCAGTTGGAGAGTCAGGTTCACGTACGTGCGGAGAAAGGAGGTGATGACGTCGGGGTGTCGTTCCAAGTATCGTTTCGTGGTCACAAGCTGGGTCGTCACGAATTGCCGACCCGGCCACAGGTCCCGTTCGTCCAGGATCACCTTCGCATTCGCTTCTTGAATCAACCGAGTCCCCCAGGGTTCCGGGACCCAGGCGCCATCGATCTGGCCCAGTTTGAACAACGTGAGGATCTCCGGGTTCGCCGCGTTGATGACGTCGACGTCTCCGCCCTCATCGAGCGTCCTGTGCCCCCGCACCAGCAGGTAGTGTTTGAGCGCGATATCCTGGGTATTCCCCCATTGGGGCGTCGCGAATTTTTTTCCGCTGAAATCCACGTCCGAAGTCACGCTCAGGGAAGGTTGAGCGACGAACAATGCTCCGCCGCTCGACGCCCCGGCGATCACTCGGAGGACGTCCGGTGCGACCGAAAGTCCGTTCAGGGTGGGCGACGGGCCGACGAACACGACGTCGACATGGTTGGACAAGAGCGCTTGGATGGCCGCGGGCCCCGCATTGAATGCTTGAGGTTGGACCAAGAAATCGATTCCCAACCCCTGGTGGAGGGCACGCTCATACGCGCCCGTGGCGACGCCATAGAGGGCCTGTGCGTGGGTCACGTTTGGGAAGAAACCGAGGCGCAGCGTCAGGGCCGTGGGAGCCGTCGAGAGGTAGCCGAAGAGGACGGCCCCGGAGAGCAAGACCGAAGCGATGGCCACCGCCGTGAAGGCGAGGTTCGTGCGGAGATGTCCCACGAGGCGGTGAAACCCCCCTTTCTGATATAGCTTATCGGCGACGACGCAATCCGTGTTTCGTATCATTTCGCGGAATCGAATTTCGAACGCAAAAAGCAGAAATACCCGGGGGCTTGTGCGCCGGCCCCGCTCGCGAGAACTGAGGATGGGATGGGCCGCACGGATGGGTCGCACTGGTACTACTCGTACCTCCCGATGGGAATCTCGGGCGGGGCGACGTCGACCCTGATCCCGTTGTTCGCGTACGCATTGGGCGGGAACCTGTTCAATGTCGGCATCATCGCCGCCGCGACGAGCGTCGCTTCCGTCCCCGCGTTCATCCTGTGGGGTGGCGCGTGCGACCGTCGCGGACGGCGCAAGCCGTTCCTCCTCATCGGATTTCTTGGCTCCGGGATCGCCCTGGTCGCGATGGCGGCGAGCCGGACGATGTCCGAATTCTATCTCGCAAACCTGCTCGCCGGATTCCTCGGCGCGGCGAGCGGCCCGGCGGGGACCGTCCTGCTCATGGAGACGTCAAAACGCGAGGACTGGCCCGCGCGCCTCGCGATCATGAGCCGGATGACGGCGACGGGTTGGGTCGCGGGCTTGGCGCTCGGCATCTTTTGGCTGGCGGCAGGCCCGGGCTTGGTCGGAGGCGGCCTGGCGTCGATGCGGTACCTGTTCGCGATTGGAGCCGCCCTCGCGTTCTCCGCCGGCGTCGTCGTCCAATTCGCGACCCGGGAGGCCACGGTCCGCGTCGACCGGAAGGACGTCCATCTGGTCGACGCACACCCGCGCGTCGAGCGAGGGCGCTATCTCCCGATGCGAATCGTCCACTTCGTCGGACCCCGAACGGATTCCGGCGGGAACCGCCTTCCGCGACCTCTTCGAGCGTACTTGTTGTGCGTGCTCCTCCTATTCGGAGGCTTCACCGCCTTCTACAGCTTCTTCCCGATCTTCCTCTCGCAGGTGTACGGGTTCGAGAGCCCGGAGATCTTCGCGATCTACATCGCGAGTCAGGTCACTTCTTCCTCCTGGGGATCGTGGGACTCGGCGACCTACCGCGGCTGGGACTTATGGTTGCGCTCCACGCGGGCGTCGGCGCATGTTGGGCCATGATCAACGTCGCGAGCTGCACGCTCGTGTCCCACCTGGCGCCGGAAGGCGGACGGGCGCGGGCCCTGGGAGCCTTCAACGCGGTCCAGGGTTTCGGGTCGATCTTCGGGCCCTTGCTCGGAGGCCTCGTGGCCGCCCTCTTCGGATATGGGCCCGCCTTCGCGACGAGCGTGGCCCTTGTCCTTGCAGGGACCGGCGTCCTGTGGACGACGCGAATCTCGGACGCCTGAGTCCTCGTGCGAAAAGGATTAATGAAGTCCGGTCTTCCTGCGAACCAGGTGTCCCTTGGACGTCCTCATCCTCGGCGGATACGGCGCGATGGCCCAGTCCACGGTCCCCGATCTCCTGGCGAGTCCGGGCGTCGACCGGATCGGCATCGCAGGGAGGAGCGAGCCGAAGGCCGAGGCGTTCGCCGCGGCCCAGCGGGATCCACGGGCCGTGCCGGTCCCCATCGATGCACGCGATTCCCCTTCCCTCGTCCGCGAAATGAAACACTGGGACTGCGTGATCAACAGCTCCTGGTACGATCTGAACGTCGCGATCATGGAGGCGGCCATCGAGGCGGGGATTCACTATTGCGACCTCGGCGGCCTGTACCACCAGACGCTGCGACAGTTGAAGCTCGACGCGCGAGCGAAGGACGCCGGCGTCACGTGCGTCCTCGGCATCGGCTCCACGCCCGGGACGATGAACGTGATGGGCGCCTACGGTGCGAGCAAACTCGACAAGGTCCATAAGGTCCTCCTCCGCAGCAGCGGCGCGGTGGTATCCGGCGGGGAGCCAGGGATCTTCGTTCCCCCCTATGCCATCCGGACGATCTTCGACGAGTTCTCGATGGACGCCCCGATCCTGCGGAAAGGAAAGATCCAGTTCGTCCCCGCGCTCTCCGGGCTCGAGCGGTCCGAGTTCATGCCGCCCGTGGGCGTCGTGGAGGGCTACTACACAATTCATTCGGAGCTGGTCACCATGCCGAAGACGATCGGAAAGGGCGTCCAGGAAATGGACTTCATCGTCGCCTTCCCTCCGGCGTTCCGGCAGACGATCGAGGCGATCGTCCGTCTCGGCCTTGCGAGCCGCGATGAGATCGTGGTGGAGGGGGCGAAGGTGCGCCCCTATGATGTGACCTCGACCGTCATCGATGGGCTCCCGAAGCCGAAGGAACCGGAGCTCGATGTGGACATCCAGCGGTGCGTCCTAATCGGCGAACGCGACGGGAATCCCGTCACGCTCCGCTACGAGGCGGTG
>VBMC01000081.1 GCA_005879015.1 Methanobacteriota archaeon | reverse complement strand
AACCTGCGACGACGGAGGTGCGGTATGGGACGAGCGCCGCC
Source organism: Methanobacteriota archaeon (assembly GCA_005879015.1). Taxonomy (GTDB): domain Archaea; phylum Thermoplasmatota; class Thermoplasmata; order RBG-16-68-12; family RBG-16-68-12; genus RBG-16-68-12. The sequence goes on along the minus strand of VBMC01000081.1, from coordinate 11,310 downwards.
TCCCTGACCCGCGACGCGAACACGTCGAATCTGCTGACGAGCCATGCGATCACGCTCACTAACCTCGTCCCGGATACCGCCTACGTGTTCGAGGTCACGTCTCGCGGCCGACTCGCGAATGCAACGACGGATACGAACGGAGGAGGCCTGTACCATCTCCAGACGACTCCGATCGGCGACGTCCTTCTCGTGATTGGCGGCAACTCCTTCACTCCCGAGCGCGAAGCGTCCTATCTCTCCGCCCTCCGAAGCAACGGGTGGACGGCATCGGTGTGGCACGTCGCGGATCTCGGTCTTCCAGACCTCACGATCCTCCAGGGCCGCCGCGCCGTGATCTGGCAGGTCGGCTTGGAACAGTATCCTCCCTTCAACGCGACGGAGAGGGACCTCGTGAAACGGTACCTCGACGGAGGCGGCCGATTGATCGTCTCCTCCCATGACGCGGCGTGGGCCCTGTCCGATCCGAATTCCACGTTCCGGACGCCGGCGAGCGCAGCCTGGGTTCACGGGGTCCTGAAGGCGACGTTCGTGTGCGACCCCGGGTCGATCGCACGCGTCGCGGGGATCCCGGCGGATCCGATCAGCGGGACCTACACGGGTGGCGTGGTGTACACACCTCACCGAGACGACGTCGCGGACGACGAGATCGCGCCGATTTCCGCCGGTGGAACGACGAGCTCGATGTGGACCGACGGTCAGGTCACGAGGTGCGCCGGGAATCGAGCCGTCGGACTCCGCTGGATTTCTTCATCGCCGAATGGGACGATCGGGAGCGGAGTGTGGGGAGGGAATCGATCCCGACTCGCCTATTTCGCCTTCGAGATCACGAGCCTCGATACGACGACGACGACCGACCTGAGGCCGACGAGTCCGACGCGGGCGGCCATCCTCGATGCGGCCCTACGGTGGCTCGTGAGCGCGGCCTCCTTGGCCCTGGACCGAGACCATCCGGACGTGAACATCACGTCTCCGAATGGCGGAGTGTTCGCCGGTCCCACGCTTGCGGTCGACTGGACCGCCGCTGCGTATGGCCCCGGGGTGGGAATTGCCAACTTCGCACTGGACGCGAGCTCCGATGGTGGGCAGACCTGGACCTCGGTTGCGACGCTGCCCGGCTCCGTGCGCTCGTATACGTGGAATCTGGGAGGCACGACGAACAGCGATCGATACCGGCTTCGTATCACCGCTCGTGACGATGGGACGCCGGCACTGTCCGCCACCGATGTGACGCAGCGGACCTTCACGATCGAGCGTCCCAACGGGGATGCCGAAGGTCCGGTCCTGTGGGCCGGGAGCGTTCGTATCGCACCGCTTCCGCCCGGGGCGGCCATTCTGGTGACCTTCTCAGTGACCGCTGACGATCGAACACATGGAGGGTCCGCGATCGCGGCGGCCGAGCTTTTCCTCCAGGTCGCTCAACCTCCCTCGGGGGCCACCGGGAAAGGGATTCCGATGTCCGCTTCCGACGGGGGTTTCGATGGAGCCGTCGAGAATGTGACGTGGCAAGAAGGTCTCACGTCCGCTCCGGGCACGACATGCGTGTGGATTCATGCGCGGGACGCGGCGGGCAACTGGGGACCGTACGACTCGAGGTGCTTCGTCGTCATCAATGCGGGGCCGGACACGGTGCCTCCGGCACCGGCATCCGCGAATGCGGTCCTCCCGGTGAACGCGAGCCAGGACCTGTCAATCGGATGGCTCGCCCCCTACGACGACAACCTGTTCGGCGGGACAACCGAATACCACGTCTTCCGGGCGACCTCACCCCAGGGGCCATGGACCACCGATGTGAGCGGACCGATTCCCGCGAACGGAAGCGCGAGCTACCGATTCATCGACGTCGGTCGAGCCGCGGACACGACGAACTATTACTACCGCATCGAGACAGTCGACGCCGCGGGACACACCACTTTGTCCTCCTCGATGGCTGTGAAGTTCCGCCTCTCTTTCACCGCCGGATCGAACCTCCTCGGGATGCCGCTCCTGTTGACGGATCCCACGTTCGGCGCCTTCGCGGCCGGACGTGCATGGGCCGATGCGTGGGCCTACGACTCCTGCGACGGAGGAAACGGATGGTCCTCGGCGCTCCCGGCGGACGCGACCACGTTCTCGTTGGTCGCGGGTCGCGGCTTCTGGCTGAACGGGACGGCCTCCGACATCGTGACGGCCTTGGGAGTCGTCACCCAGACGAGTCGCCTCCATCTGTGCTCCGGCTGGAATCTGATCGCACTCCCGGGATTCGCGACGGGCGTGACGGTCGGGTCCGTGATGGCCGCGACCGGGGCCACCCGCGTCATGGGCTTCGATCCGGCGGGGCCCTATCATGTGCGCGACCTGAACGCGTCGGATGCCGTCCTTGGATGGACCGGCTATTGGATCTTCGTTCCCCGTGCCGTCGACTGGACCGTCCCCGGCTGGTAGCCTCAGCCCTCTCGGATCTCGAAAACCTCGGATTCCGGAATCTCGTAGTAGAAGAGGGACTGCTCGATCTCCTTGTCCTTCGACATCTCTCGGTCGATCCGCTCCCGCCAGCCCGGACGCAGGGCGATCCGGACCGATCGCCCGTCCTTCTCGAACGCGACTTCCGGCTCCGACCCGGCTTCGAGGGCGATGTTCCCCTTGCCCATCGTGCATCCGCTGGAGAACTGGACGCCGTCGAGGACGCACCGCATCGGCGGCTCGGCCTTGCTCTGGACGGTCGCCGTGAGACCTTTGTAGTGACCGAATCGGCGCTTCCCAATCGCACCCATCCGGAGGCCGAGTGTCACGTAGACGCCGAGGTGCCCGTGGAACCGCTGCAGGGCGATGAGCTCCTCCGGAAGTTCCATGACCGTCGCAACGCAGCGCCTCGGAAGAACCTTCGGACAGGGGTGGATACTTTCAGCCACCTCTCCTGCTCCGAGGCTTAAATCGCCCCCGACTTGTTGGACCCATGGGTGTCCGGACTCATGCGCGAGACGTCCGTGGATCACGAACATCCTGTCGCCGCCGCAGATCGAACGCCCTGGACGACGGCTCCCGAGTGCGGCGCGAGCCTCTCCCACGCGGACGGCTGCGTGCGATGTCGAGAGTGCGGCTTCTCGCCCTGCGAGTAAGACGACCGGACCCGTTCGGATTCCAGTGGAAACGGTCCGACCTAAACTCACGCATCGGTCTCGCATCAGTGGAAGGGAGCCGCAAAGGAATATGACCATTCCCGAGGCTGCCGCCCCTCCGGGTCGGGGAAAGGATGTGCTCGTAGAGTTCCCGCAGGACGAGCTGATCGCGAAGTGGGAGGAGTTCTTCGAGGAGATGGGGTACCTCTCGAAGATCATCGCAATCGCGGACCGTTTCCCCGAAGACCGGAGCCTCCTCGTCGCCTTTGATGAGCTGAACCGGTTCGACACGGACATGGCGATCTACCTGCTCCGCCACCCGCTGAACGTCCTCATGGCGGGAGAAGAGGCGATCCGCCGGCTCGCTCCCCCGGGGGACGAAGGCGCGCAGATCCATCTCCGGGTCAAGCTCCTCCCACGGGACCGACGGGTCCCGGTTCGCGCCCTTCGGGCGAAGCACCTCGGACAATACATCGCGGTTGAAGGCCTCGTGCGCAAATCGACGGAGGTCCGTCCGCGAGTCACGGACGCCCTGTTCCAATGCCTCCGATGCGGGACGATCATCAAAGAACCGCAGGACGGGCAGACCTTCCGCGAGCCGCTCGAGTGCTACGAGGAACAGGGCGGATGCAAGCGTTCCGCGAGCGCGACGAAGTTCAAGCTCCTCACAGAAACGTCCCTCTTCGTCGACACGCAGAAACTCGAGATCCAGGAGGCGCCCGAAGGCTTGCGCGGAGGCGAGGAGCCCCAGCGGCTCACGCTCTACCTGGAGGACGACCTCACGGGGCGCATCACGCCCGGAGAACGGGTCGTCATGAACGGCGTCCTGCGAAGCGTCCAGAAGGGCCGACCCAGGGAGAAGTCCACGCTGTTCGACATCTTCATGGACGTGAACTCGGTCGAAAAGGAACAGGTCGAGTTCGAGGAGATCGAGGTCACGGAGGAGGACGCCCGGCTCATCCGCGAGATGGGCGCGAGTCCCGACATCTTCCGGATGATCACCGCATCCATCGCCCCCTCCATGTACGGGATGCACGTGGAGAAGGAGGCGCTCGCCCTGCAGCTTTTCAGCGGCGTCCCGAAGGTCATGCCCGACGGGCGACGCATCCGCGGGGACATCCACGTCCTCATGGTCGGCGATCCGGGGATCGGGAAAAGCGAGTTGCTCTCGTACATGAGCAGGCTCTCGCCGCGGGGCATCTACGCCACCGGCAAGGCGGCCACCGCGGCCGGGCTATGCGTCGCCGCGGATAGCTTGATCCCGACGGACCGAGGAATGCAGTCGGTCGAGGATCTTGCGGAGCCCTATTTCCGCGGCGCCGACCCGCTGCGGCCGGTGGAAAAGAGGGCGGCGACGGGTTCCGTGGGCACATTCGATGATCGCCATCGGTTGGGGATGCGACCCCTGGAGGCCGTTTGGCGCCTCAAACGTCCCGCCAACATGCTCCGGATTGCGACCTCGTCCGGCTTGTCCCTGACCGTCACGCCTTCGACGAGAATCCTTGCGGACCATGCGATGGGACAGTCCTGGATTCAAGCGAGATTCGTACGCCCAGGAATGCGAATTGCCACAGCCAGTCGGTTGGAGATCCCGGAAGGAGAGGCGCCCCTGACGCTGTCGCTTCTGCAACACATCACCACGCGAATCGTCGTGGACGTCGATCCGGCTCTCGTTCAGGCGATCCTCTCCGCCCTGAAGACCAAATACGGAACTTTGCGGGAGGCCGCCGCTCGATTGATGATATCGGAGGATGCGGTGTACCATGCCTGGAAGGACGGACGTCACGGCATCCCCCTGGCCCAGTTGCTTCGGGCAGCTCTCGCCGCCCGTACCACCGAGGTGGACGTGGCGGCATCCGTTCGGAGCTACTCGCAGTTCGGCGGACACCGAATTACCCTTCCGGTGCGGCTCGATCAGGATCTCGCGTACTTTGCGGGACTCATCGCAGGCGACGGGAGCGTGGAACAGAGACCTCTTGGCGGTTTCGCCATCCGGTTCAACAATTCCAATCCCGTCCTCATTCGGACTTACACCCACCTGGTCCACCGCCTCTTCGGTGTCAATGTAGACTTCACAGCTCAGACTCCTCAGCGTGCCGCGACAGTCCGATTTCACAGTCGGCTCGTCGCCTCGATTCTCTCGCAGCTGGGAGTTCCTACATCACCGAAATCCCACCGTTTGGCCCTCCCCGGACTCCTGCTCAACGGTCCCAGCAAGAACCTGACGGCGTATCTCCGCGGTCTATTCGACACGGATGGGACGATTGAGATTCGCACGCGCGGGAGCTCATGTCTCTCCTTGACGACGTCGAGTCAAGGCCTGGGGAACCGCGTTCAGCTCGCTTTACTTCGCTTCGGTATTCATGCAACTCAACGAATCCGTCGAGTTGCCGGACGCCGTACAACGCGGGTCGATGGCACGACCATTGTGACTCGCCACGATCAGTGCGTGTTGGACATCCGAGATTGGCACTCCCTCTGCCGATTCCGCGAACTCATTGGTTTCAATCATCCTCGCAAGAAAGAAATCCTCGAGAACATGGAGGCCCGCAGGCCACACTCGAACGTGGACCTCATCTCAGGAGCCGGCCCACATCTTCGCGATGTCCGCCGTCTCTTGGGTGTCAGTCCAGCACAAGCCTACGGGAGCCATGCGGGCGGAGGCGTCGCGGTGGAGAATGGGGCAGAGTCGGTCACGCATGAGGCTCTCCTTCAACACATTGAGGGGCTCGAGGCGGCGCATCGAAACGGCATGTATCAAGGGAGGCGCATTCGGTTGGGAGCCGATCTGCGAGAGAAGATCCGAGGGAGCGTTCGCTCGGCTGGCTTCACGGGGGCTAGCCTCGCCCGGAGGCTGGATCTGCCGGAGCACCGAATTCATGATACCCTGTATCGTCGGAATCGACGCCCGACCAGACTCCCGGTCCTTGTCATCCAGCGAATCGGTGACCTTCTCGCTGGTAATGATCCCGGAACCACCGCCGAAATCGGTGCAGAACTTGCGCCGATCCTGCGGAGGATTGGAAGAATTCCAAGCCGATTCGAATTCCTCCGGCTTCTTGCTTCAGGTGATGTCCGTTGGGAACCGGTCAAGGAGATCGAAGTGAGGTCGTCCTCAGAAGAAAGGGCCGTCTTCGATCTCTCGGTGAGAGATTCACATGCCTTCGTTGCGAACGGTATCTTGGTCCACAATACAGCTGCCGCGGTGCGCGATGAGTTCGGCGAGGGGCGGTGGACCTTAGAAGCCGGTGCCCTCGTCCTCGCCGATCTCGGATTGGCGGCAATCGATGAGATCGAGAAGATGAATCCGCAGGATCGATCCGCGATTCATGAGGCGATGGAACAGCAGAGGATCAGCGTCGCAAAGGCGGGCATCACGGCCGTCCTTCAATCGCGATGTGCGGTCCTCGCTGCCGCGAATCCGAAGTTTGGCCGATTCGACGAACACAAATACATATCGGAACAGATCGACCTGCCGCCTGCGTTGCTCAGTCGTTTCGACATCATCTTCTCCATGATCGATCGGCCGCAGGCGGACCGCGATCGAGAACTGGCGGAGCACATCCTGAAGGGCCACCGCGTCGGCGAGATCCGGAGGCGCCGCGAAGCCGGGTTGGTCACGGAGGAGTCCCAGGCTCTCGAAGAACCGTACACGCCGCACCTGGATCCAGACTTCCTGCGCAAGTACGTGGCCTACGCGAAACGCATCTATCCAATCATGACCGTCGATGCGATGTCGATCATCGAGAAAAAATACCTCGACATCCGGAGGACCGGTGAGGCCGCGGGATCAAGCGTCCCGATCACCCCACGTCAGCTCGAAGCGATTATTCGCCTCGCGGAGGCGGGAGCGCGGATGCGGCTCAGCGAGGCCGTGACCGCGGACGACGCGGAGCGCGCGGTTCGGATCGTCGAGTACTGGATGGGCAAGGTCGCGGGCGAGGAGGGCCGCTTCGACATCGACATCATCCAGACCGGGATCAGCCAGTCCCAGCGCGAACAGATCATCTCGATCCGGGACATCATCAACGAGCTCGCGGGACCCGAAGGCGTCGCGGATTACGAGGACATCGTCCGCATCGCCCAGGAACGCGGGATCCCGCCCGCGAAGGTCGACTCGTGGTTGAAGCGCTGGGCCCAGGAAGGAGAGATCTACAGCCCCGCGAAAAACAAGTATAAGCTCGTCGAGCGGTTGTAGCCGCGGCCCACCGATGCCGATCCGCATGAAGGTGTACCACCAGGGGAAGGAGACCTTGGTCGCCGCGGCGGATGCGGACCTGATCGGCAAGACCTTCCGCGAGGGCAAGTTCAAAATCGAGGTGGGGAAGTTCTACGAAGGGGACGTCGTCTCGGAGGAAACGTTCTTGGACCAGCTGAAGCTTGCGACGATCGGGAACTTCGTCGGCGCGGAGACCGTCGACGCGGCGATGCGGGCGGGATTCGTCTCCGACGGCGGGATCCTGCGGATTGACGGGGTTCCGCATGCCCAGTTCGTGATGATGCTCTGACCCTCACGACTTGGATGAACGATGCGTTGGCCGCCGGGCCTTCCGCCAACGGCGCCAGATCCGTTTCGCATGCTTCTTCAGCATGAGGGCGTAGTGACCCATCAGCGTGTGGCTTCCGATTCCGAGGAGGATCCCGGGTCCCGTGAGACCCACGCTGACCGCCAGCAGGGCGACGACCGGATCTCCGAACGGCTTCCCGGTCGCGCGCCCAATCGCGAGGATCGTCCGCGAGAGTTTGCCGACCAAACCGAGCAAGCTGACCCCCAGGCCGAGTCCGGTCAGGAACCGACCCCGACCGATACGCCCCCAGGAGAAGTGCAGTCCGCCGAGGAGGACGAAGATGCCGCCGAAGACCGTCGTGAAGCCGAGGATCGTGAGCCCAATCACCACGATCAGAACGGGCGGATTGTCGAGATAAGGGGCAATAAAATCCCGGTACACCGTGGTGATGTTGATTTCCGTGCTGTCGACAAGCTCCCCCGCGAGGAGGCACGCGGAGGAAAGCACGGACAGGATCACGGCGTCCCGGTGGCGAATCTGACGCAAGCGCCACCAAGACGGCTCCTTCTTCATGGATGGCGACCGACGCGCCGCCGGATACTTATGGCCTTCCGTGTGGATATCGATGGCCCGTGGCACGCACGCCAGCACTTAAGTAGCGCCGGGCCAATAGAAACGGCGCGGACATGTTCTGTGTCGAATGCGGGACGGAGGGTCCCGTTTACGAAGGCCTCTGCGCGAAGTGCTTCCGGAAAAAGTATCCGGTCGTCCAACCAATCGAACTCCTCGACATCGCGCGATGCGAATCCTGCGGATCCTATCGCCTCCGCTCCGGATGGTCCAAGGTGGACCGCGAGCTGGCGCTCCCGCAAATCCTTCGCGAAGCGATGCCGCCCCTCGCGCCCTACGAGCGCGTCGGCTTCACCCAGGTCACAAGGGACGAGGACGCCAACAACCTAGCCCTCACCGTGAAGGCGGTCGGTCGGTTCCAGGACCTCGCCGTCGTCCAGGACTTCCACGTCCGCGTCCGGATCAAGCCGTCCCTCTGCGATTCGTGTCAGAAGCAACGGGGCCGGTACTACGAAGGAATCCTGCAGGTCCGTGGAGAGGACCGCGAGCTCACGCCCCGGGAAGTGGATGCCGTCCGAACGTTCATCACCGCGCGCGTCGATCGGTCGGAGGGTGCGGCCACGTTCGTCTCGCGGGTCGAGGAGGTCCACGGAGGCCTCGACTTCTATGTGAGCACGAATGCGCTCGCGAAAGGGCTCGCGCGCGAGATCGCGGGGTCGTTCGGCGGGACCGTGTCGGCCTCTCCGAAGTTGTTCGGACAGAAACAGGGGAAGGAAGTATACCGAGTGACGGCCCTCGTCCGACTCGCGGCCTTCCAGAAGGGTGACGTCGTGCGGCACAAGGGTTCCCTCGCCGAGGTGACCTCGATCCGCCCGTTCGTCGTGCTGCGGGACCTCGTCACCGGTGAACGGAGACGCTTCAAGCCGAAGGACGTCCGCGGCGCAAGGCGCATCGACGCAGAGCGGTTCGAGGCGCGCGTGCAACGGCTCGAGTCGGGCGAAACGGTCGCCGTCCACCCGGACAGTGCGGAGGAACGGCCCCTCCGGCCCGCACCGAAGAGGACCACCGCACGAGCCGTCGTCGTCTGGACTCCGGAGGGCGCGTACCTATCGGCCCTTCCGACGAACGCCTCGAAGGATTAAAGGGCGCCGGGGCTTTGACCACACAGATGATGAAGGTGGCCCTGGGCTGCCGGGCCCTGGACGACCTCCTGGGCGGGGGAGTCGAGGAGGGATGTATCACCCTCCTGCACGGAGAGGCGGGCAGCGGCAAGACGAACTTCTGTCTCCAACTCGCACGGAACGTCGTCCGGGCGGGACGCAAGGTGATTTACATCGACACGGAGGGCGTGTCGCTCGAACGCTTGCGACAGATCTGCGGGGACGACTTCGAGGTCGTCGCGAAGAACATCCTCTTCTCCGAGCCGTACAGCTTCGAGGAACAGGAGAACTTGATCGAGAAGGCCGTGAAGCTCGCGAACAGCAAGTCGGAGGTCGGCCTCATCGTGATCGACAGCATCACGATGCACTATCGCCTCACGATGCGGGATGAGACGCGGCGCGAAGAGCGGTACGGACTCACCCGGCAAATCGCGAAGCTCCTCCGGGTCTCCCGAGAGCGGGGGATTCCGGTCGTCGTCACGTCCCAGGTGTACACGGACATCGACACGGGCGCCTACATGCCGCTCGGAGGCCACATGCTGAGCCACAACGCGAAGACGATCGTCCGGTTCGAGCGGACGGGGCTCAGTGCCCGCACGGCGGTCCTGGACAAGCATCGGCACCGGGAAGAAGGGACGCGCGCGACGTTCCGGATCACGGGCCAGGGACTCGAGGATTAGCGGATCCGAACCCGCTGCGCGTCCACGAGGGCCTCGAGGACGTTCCGGGCTTCCGCATCCTTCGCCGAGAGACGGTCCAACGCCTTTCGGGCCGCCGCCAGATTGGTCTCGATCCGCCTTTCCATCTCCGGGAGCGCGAACCGCCGCAGCAGGTCCCGCACCGTCGACACGTCCTTCTTCGTGGTCCGGGGACCGCGGCCGTAAGAACGCAGGAATGCCGCGCGGTCCTTCCGCGGGATTCGTTCGAGCGCGAGGACGTACAGCCGCGTCCGCTTCCCCTGACGGATATCTCCTTCCGCAGAGCCGCCGACCTTCGACGAGACGACGCCGGAGCCCAACAGGTCGTCTCGGTCCTGGAACGCGACCGCGAAGGCACGCGCGAACGCCTCGATGGCGGCCCGATCTTCCGACGAAGCACGCGCCGCGATCGCGGCGGTTGCCGCCGCACCCAGATACAAGCGGCCGGTCTTCGCCTCGCTCATCCGCACGTAGGCTTCCTCGGGAATCCGCTCCATGCCTTCGAAATCGATGTCGAGGCCTTGGCCGTCGCTGACGATCAGGTCCACGTTGGTCAACTCGGAGAGCAGCTCGAGACGGATGGAGGGATGGAGGCCCACCGATCCTTCAATGGACCGCTCGGCCAGGGAGCGGATGCGGAGGGCATCGAGGATCGCCTGCGAGACGCCGTACCGGTGCCGACGCGTCCGGAAGAGGGCCGCCGCCTTGTCCGCATCGTCGCCGCGGAACAGTTTCGCGTTCGTGGACCACGCGCTTGGCAAGGTCCGTCGGCGGACGTCCTCGTCCATGATGTCATCGAGGAAGAGCGTGTAGAGGTGGTACCACTCGAGCCAGGTCGCGGCCCGCTCCAGGTCGCGCGACGGTCTCTCGCCGGTCATGAGGCGGTACCCGGCGATCGCGAGGGCGAAGCGATAACGCTTCCCCGCCAGGAAGAGGCGGGCGTTCCGCCGCATCGTCTGCGAGGACGGAAAGGAACTCTCCGGATGCTCGGCGGCGAACTCGTTCCAGATCGACTCCATCTGGCCGTTCGAGGCCTCTCGATACGGCCGGAGGAGCGCATCGAGGCGCGCCTCCGCCGACTCCGGTTCCGAGGCAGTCATCCGGTCACGCTTCTCGCGCCTCGAGCCAGCTCGCGGTCGGCGGGCTCACGATGACACGCCGGTCCTGGAGTTGTTCGATCGAGGTCGACCCCGTGAGGAACATCGCGGCCTTCAGTTCCTCGATCACCGCACGGAGCTCCGTCACGACCGCGTCCGCGGAGACCTTCGCGGCCTCGAGC
>VBMC01000221.1 GCA_005879015.1 Methanobacteriota archaeon | reverse complement strand
CCGCACTTCTTGCACTTGTTGTCCTTGTCCAGGTACCAGCCCGTGATGTCGAACCCGTACCGCTTGATCGCGATCGCCCCGCAACCGGGGCAGTACGTGTTCTCGAGGCGATGGCCCGAGACGTTCCCGATGTAGACGTACTTCAGGCCCTCCTCCTTCGCGACGGCGCAGTGTTTCTCGAGGGTCTCGACGGGAGTCCAGGGGAACTCCATCATCTTGTAGTCCGGATGGAACCGGAGGAAATGGATCGGGGTATCGGGACCAAGGTTGTCGTACACCCACTTCGAAAGCTTCCTCGCGGCCCCTAGATCGTCGCCGACCTGGGGCACGATGAGGTCCGTGATCTCGATGTGGATCTTCTTCGTGTCCCGCGTGTCGAGGATCGTTTGGAAAATCGGATCGGCGTTCGGGATGTTGATGTACTTCCGGACAAAGTTTGTTTCTCCGGAGCCTTTGAAGTCCACCGTGACGCAGTCGAGGAACTTCGGCATCTCCGCCACCGTCTCCGGTGTGTCGTAGCCGTTCGAGACGAAGATGTTGATCAACCCGGCCTTGCGCGCGAGCATGCCGATGTCTCGGGCGAACTCGATGAAGATTGTCGGTTGATTGTACGTGTAAGCCAAGCCTTGGCAGCCCTGTTCCAAGGTCATGCGAACGACGTCATGGGGTTCGACCTCGATCCCTTCAACCTTGCGCCGCTGGGAGATGTCGGCATTTTGGCAGTTTGCGACGGCAACCAGATTCGCGGTGTAGCTGTGGTCCTCCTCGACTTCGATGTTGTAGACAGGTCCAACGTAGGTCTTCGCGCGGATTTTCCGAATGGGCATGAACACATAATCGTCCGTCACCATCTGGTCTAGCAGCTTGGCACGTTGGAGTAAGAGCGTTGATCCCGATGCAGTGGCAGTCGCGACAGTCTTCTCGATTCGATCGAAAGTTTCAACCCATCGCGGCATGCCTCGGATGCGGCCAAGGCCCGTGGCGCGAGGAATGACGAGACGGTCGCCCACCTCCAGTTGGTCTGCCCGGATTTCCTTCATAGCCCCTCCTTTGACCGATGCAAAAACGCGGTGGTCCGGAGTACACTCAAGCGAGTCCATTCCGGCCGAGTCGAGCACGAGGACGGGACCCGAATAGAAGTGCTCAAATGCGTTCACAATTCGCCGCCAACGCCCGCGATGCGTCAACGCCGATCGGTCGCGTACCTGTCGGACCTCGTCCTTGTCGGTTGGGGCCGATGATTGAAAGATCGCTTCGATGGTTTCGCGACCACGATCTGTGATGACCTCGGTTCCGGGGAGAAAACAGTAGCGGCAAAGCCAATTACAACCAGTCGTCGCGATGCTAAAGATTTTCGATCCCGGGCGATAGTGGGAGACGGGTTTCTTTTCGATCGGATCGACGTGTCCCGTGATCACGCGACCGTACACGTAGAGCCAGAGCTTGCCCTCGTGCACCCCGCGGATTCCGCACAGCCCGACTTGGCCTTCCCCAATCTTGCAATACCGCGCACACGCGGTGCACATGATCTTGTTCGTTCCCTCGACGGGCTTCCACAGTTCGGCGATCTTGCCCATCGCCTTGCCGGGCGGCTCGCGGACGTCGAGGACTTCCTTCTCCGAAATCATCGTCATCGGTACACTGCCCGTCTCGGGGCAAAATACTTTGTGCGTAGGTTACCGGATCGCAGAAGAACGGAAGTGTTCCCAGCCTTTCCCCAGGAGCGGTTCCTTCCCGGTTTTCGTGATCAGGACGTTCCCACCGGAGGCGGCGACCTTCCCGATCACGGTGAGGCGCTGGCCGCGAGGCGCCGTCGCGGGCCAACGCTCGAGCAGCCACCCGATCGCGTCCGCCCGGACCGTGGCGAGAAGTTCGTAGTCGCCTCCGTAGTATAGCGCGACGTCCTTCGCGACCGCCGGCGGCAGCGCGGTAAGCCCGCGGTACAACGGCAGCGCATCGAACTCGATCTGGTAGGAAAGGCGTGTCATCGAGGCCAGCTGCGCCAGGCTCACGCCCAATCCGTCGGAGAGATCCATGCAGCTCGTCACCGCCCCGGACTCGGCGAGGAACAGGCCCTCGGCAATCCTCGGATACGGTCGCAGTAATTCGGTCAGCGCGTCCGATCGAAGCGCGGTTGGCTGCTCCAGGAGTTTCGCCGCATGTCCCGCGCGGCCGAGGTCTCCGGTGACGACGATCACGTCGCCGGGCTTCGCGCCGGTCCGCAAGAGGATCCGGTCCTTCCGTACGCGTCCGAAGGCCGTTCCCGCGATCGAGAGGACGCCGCGACGAAGCCGAGGGGTCGCGCTCCCGCCGCCGCGATGTCACTCAGGTTCACCGCGGTCGCATACCACCCGATCTGCGTCGGGCTCGCTCCCGCGGGGATGTGCGTCTTCTGGTTCACGACGTCCGTCGTCACGACGAGGTAGTCGTCGCCCCATTCCACGACCCCGACGTCGTGGCCGAGGCCAATCGGCTGCCCGCGGTCGTAGATCCGCGAGAGGATTTCGATCGCTCCGCGCTCGCCGATATCGGAGAGCCGCGTCACGAGCGGAGTGGATGGGCCCTCGCCGTAAGAAGGCTCCGGGCTCGCGGTCGATCCGGGAGACCGGCCTCACTGCGGAGGCGGAGGCCGGGGCTGTCGGGCTCGGCGGTAGGCCACCGCCCCGATCGCGAGGACCGCGACGATCACGAGGACGATGCCGATCAGGAGGAGGTTGCCCCCGAGGCCGCCCGCCGAACTCCCGGCGGCACGGATCGTGATGTTGCCCCACATGTTCGCGAGGTCGTCGCCGGGGCCCGCGGTGCGGTCGCTCCGATATGCGAAGGTCCCGGTCACGTTGGAGACCGTAAAATTCCATAGGACGTGGTTCGCGAAGTTCGGCGAGCGGGGCTCCGACCCGTCTGCGGCCGAGTTGTTATTGTAGTCGATGAACCACCGGTGGCTCAGGCCATCGAGAGAGGTCAGGTTCAGGGTCACGTTGTCGCCCACCTCGACCTCGATCAGGGGACCGGGCGTGGTCAAGGAGGTGTTCGTGGATCCCCAACCTCCGCTGCGGCTCCCGTACAACTGGTACGTCAGGTCCCGTCCCGCGGCCGCAGGGGTCGCAACGGCAGAGGCGGCGAACAGGAGGCACGCCAAGCTCGCGGCCAACAGGATCCGTCGACGCAGGGTTGACATGGCATCCCATCCGATGGTCGGCCGACGGGATGTCTTCCGAGATAAAAGCATCGGTCCGAATGGCCGGATGGTCGGGAAATCGACATTCGCCGGTTGCCGCTGTTTCGGCGCTACGCACCCCGCTGCGATCTCCGGAGTTGCAGCCAGGCATCGACCTTCATGAGCACGGCTTCCGTCATGGTCCGGCCCGCGGCGTCCTGGAGTCGATGGTCGGCCCCGGCGATGATCTCAAGGTTCACGCTCGTCATCGACGCGACCAGGCCTCGCAACAGAGGCAGGTCGGTCCGGTCCGACTCGAATCCCACCAGGACCAAGGTGGGGACCTCGAACTCCTCGAGGCGCTCCAGGGCCATCCGCCGTTCCGGTTGTCCCGTGTAGCTGAGGCCCAGGAGGATCGCTCCGGCGCAGAGCTCATCCGTGGCGGCGGCCACGGCGGCCCACGCCCCGAGGCCACGTCCCGCGACGAAGACCGTGTCAAGACCGGCCGTCGTCCGCGCGTAGCCCATCGCCTCCCGCAGATCGGCGATTTCGTCCGCATGACCGCCCGAGGGCTCCGAGCCCGCGTCGGCGAATGCGAAGTTGAAGCGCAGGGCCCAGAGCCCCTGGTCCGAGGCGCTCTGCGCGAGCGCCGCGAGCAGCGGGCTCCCCATGTCCTCGCTGCGGCCGTGGCTCATCACGAGGGAGCCCCATGCGCTTCCGATCGGAGGGCGCAGTCGGCCTCGAAGGCGGGCCGTCGCTCCGTCGAAACGCACGTCCCGTTCGACATCGTCGTTCATTCGGGCCCGGTCGGCGCCATCCGATGAAGATAGATAAGGTTCTCCGAGTTGGAAGCCTCCGGTGGGAATCAGGCTCCCGCGGCCTTCAGGGCGGGCGGTCTCTTCGCGGTCCATGGGACCTGGATCTGACCGAGGATGTTCCGCCATTCCGCGGGCATGGGCTGGCCCGATTCGTCTCGGCGGTACCAGTCCAGCACGGAGTCGATCTTGGCGTCCCCCCCGGACAGGGTGACCATGAGCGCGTTGCGCACACTCGCGGCGGCCTCCGCCGCGACCCGGTTCTCGAACACGGCGGCGTACGGCACCTGCGACATCCACCACACGACCAGGTAGGCGTTTTTCCTCATGTCGTCGAGCTCCTCTTCGTTCGCGGGTTCTTCGGAAGGCAGGTGCAGAATCGTCCCCGGAGTCGTTCGGTTCGTCGCCATAGGAATTCGCGGTCCGTGGAATCGATGTCCCACGCGAGCGGGTCGTGGTTCCCATCCGAATGCACGTGGGCCACGGCCCGGATCAGGCCGCGGCTCGCGGCGCGCCGGATCACCTGGTACGTCGCGGCGCGGGACAGGGCCAGGATCTCGAACAGGTCCTGGGCGGTCGCCGGGCCGTGGTGGAGCAGGTAGTCTCGGAGCGTCTCGTAGGTCCGCGCGCTTTGTCCGGATTCGCGTCGGGTCGGGATCATCCGTTCCGAGACACACATGGCGTCGGTCCTAGATTGCCTGCTGAGATGCACCCTTGCGGGAGTGCACTTGACCCGAACACTTTGGACGGGGTTGTCGTGTGACGTGCTCGGAGGGTTGATATGGCCATCCCGGAATGGCCGTCGACGGACACAGAAACCCGCGCGAGCCGCGAGGGAAAACGAGCCCGCGCGAGGGAGAGTGCGCGGGGCGGGATTTGAACCCGCGCTATTGGCTTGGCAAGCCAATGTAACTACCAGGCTATACTACCCGCGCGCCTCTGGGCGTCAAGCCTGAAGGGGACAAAAGGCTTTCCGAGCACCCTTCTCCAACGCGGCGGGAGGACGACGGCCGCCGGGTTTTCTCAGAGGCCGTGGCCCCCGCTGACCAGGTACGCGATGCCGAACCCCGCGAGTGCGGATGCGATCCCGATGATCGCCATCTGCGTACCGCTGCGGCCCGGCCGTCCGATCGTCGTCCTCGCTTTCCACCAGCCGATCGCGAAGAGGGCGAGCGTGCTCACGACGAGGGACACCGCGGTCCCTAAGAGGATGTCGCGGCCGATGACGATGAACGGGATGAGGGGGATCAGCGAACCGAGGATGGCCGCGATGCCGACGAGGACGGCGCTCCGTCGGGCCTGGGTCGGATCGACTGGGGCCAAGTACAGCTCGTGGGCCATCATCAACTCCAACCAGGCCTTCGGTTTCGACACGATCTTCTCGAGCATCTCGTCGAGCTCGGCCCCGTGGAAGTCCCACCGCTCGAGGATGTCCCGGACCTCCTGACGTTCGAGATCGGGCAAGGTCCGCATCTCCTCCTTCTCCCGCTCGACCTCCGCTAGGTAATGGTCCCGCCTCGCCAAGGTCGAGGTGTACGCGACCGCCCCCATGGAGATCGATTCCGCGAAGGTCGCGGCGAGGCCTCCCGCGAGGATGATCGTGATGTCGCGCGACGCCACGGCGACGCCGAGGATCACGCCGAGCACATTCACCAATCCGTCCTGACTTCCGAGGATGAAATCGGAGAGGAGGCCGGGTTGCGCGTGCTTCTCCGCCAGCGCGGCCTCGTCGATCTTCCGCCAGAATGCGAAACGGGTCGCCATCGCAGGTGCCGGCCCAATGAGCCACTCAGATTTGACCGTTGTGCTCCGGTGACGAATCGGCCGACGGATGGAATCCGAATTCACCCGTTTGCGGCCGAAGGTTTTTCTAAGCACCCCCGCATCCGCGCGACGGATGACGGATCCGAGCGCATCTCCGCTCGCGGAACTCGAGTCCGCCGTCCAGCGTTCGAAGTCGGATCGCGCCACGGCGGCGGCCTTGGATGCGATCCGCGCGAAGGTCCCGCTCCTGGAGGTCGTGCGCACCGCGGCCCGCGCATTCGCTTCCCGCTATGACGGCGCGTCGGCAGTCGCGCCGCGTTCTCTCGTCGCCCTCTCGTCGGCGGCGAATCTGATCCCGGTCATGCTGCCGCGATTCCAACCTTTGCCGATCCTACAGGCAGTTTCCTTTGCTGCGGCCGCGAAGAAGGCGGACGCTCCCGCGAGGCCCGCGGCGGTGGTGTCCGGCGAGATC
>VBMC01000220.1 GCA_005879015.1 Methanobacteriota archaeon | reverse complement strand
TCGGGAACCGAGGCGAGCACTACGGAGATCAAGGATTCCGTTGCAATCGTCACGGGGGCTTCGAGGGGAATCGGTCGGGCCATTGCCGTCATGCTCGGCGGGGCTGGAGTCGCACCCGGACTCACCGACACCGAGATCGTTCGCAAGGGCCTGCCCAACTTGGCGGAGCGGGTGTCCCGAGTGCCGCTCGGCCGAATGGCCCGGCCCGAGGAGATCGCCCACACCGTGCGGTATGCGATCGAGAATGACTCCCTCACCGCGGAAACCATAGTCGTCGCCGGCGGTGAGTGACCGCATTCGATGCCCGCCTTCCGGATGCCCACCTTCGGATCCCCGAATTCACGTCGCGGGGATCGGGATCCCGAGGAGCCCCATCTCGTGCGCGAGCGTCTCGCGAAGGCCCGTTTCGAGCGGCCGCGGATTGAACCTGAGCGTTCGACGGGCCTTCTCGTTGCTCCCGAGGTAGGTGACCCCCGCGAGATCGCGGAGTCGTTCGGAGCGCGTCAGTCGGGCGATTCCTCGAAGGAACCCAGGAGAGATTCGCATCCGTGGCGCGGGGATTCCCGTGATCCGTTCGGCAATCTGGAAGGCCTCGATCAGAGAGTGCCGGGGTCCCGCGAGGATGTACGATTCTCCGGGAACTCCCTTCTCCATCGCGAGGAGGTGCCCGCGGGCCGTGTCATCGACATGGGCCCAGCAGTAGGCGGTTTCTTTTGGCAGAGCGAGCAAGCGACGCCGAAGATATCGGACCAGGGTCGGCCGGACCTCGCTCGTGTCCCCAGGGCCGTAATTCAGGCCCGGCTGCACGATCACGAGCGGGAGGCCCTCGCGGATCATCGGCTCGGCCACCTCGTAATGCGCGACCCATTTCGTCCGATCGTACTCGGTGAGCCAAGGGCCCTTGCCATCATGGCGGTACGTCTCATCGACGAGCTGACCATGGGTGTCGGAGAAGACGGCGAGCGTGCTCGTGTAAACGCCTCTCGGAATCCGCAGTTCTTTCATCGTGGTCAGGACATTCCGCGTGCCGAGGACGTTGACGCGTTCGCCCTCCTGGCGGTCCTTCGTCCCGATCTTGTACCAGCCCGCGATGTGAAAGACGCCGTCCACCCCTGTCATAGGGGCCCAGAGAGATTCGGCGACCGCGACGTCCCCCGGGCGGACGTCGACCCCGAGTGCCCGCAGGTCCTGAGCCCGTGACGGATTCCGGACGACGGCGATGACCTTGTGGCCGGCCTCGATGAGCTGCCGGACCACCCGGCCGCCGATGAAGCCCGTGGCGCCGGTCACGAAGTACTTCGTCCAAGCCCTCCGTGCGTCCATATGGAGGGCAGGTATTTGACGACCGGGGCCGAACGAGGCTCGTCGACTGGAGTGACAGTGTTACCCTTGTTCGAGGTTGAACCGGCCGCGAGCCAAACAACATCCGACCGTCAACCTTCATAGGTCACGAGGTTTTGTCCGCCGTCGAAGGCGCCGCTATGGCCGAACCGCTCACGCACAAGTTGATTCGATCGCACCTCGCGGAAGGGAAGATGGACCCCGGCGAGGAAATCGCGCTGAAGATGGACCAGGCCCTCCTCCAGGATGCGACGGGGACGCTGGCCTGGCTCGAGTTCGAGCAGATGCAAAGGCCTTCCGTCACGGTGCGCCAGGCGACGCAATACATCGATCACAATATCCTGCAGACAGGATACGAGAACGCGGACGACCACCGCTTCCTCCGAAGCGCCTGCCAGCGGTATGGCGCGGTCTTTTCCGGCCCCGGAAACGGGATCAGCCACTGGGCCCACATGGAGGCCTACGACATCCCCGGCGAGACCATGATCGGGTGTGATTCGCACACGCCCCACGCCGGTGCCTGCGGGATGCTCGCGATCGGCGCGGGCGGCTTCGAGGTCGCGAGCGCGATGGCGGGCGAACCGTACCGCATCACGATGCCCGAGGTCGTGAACGTGCGCTTGACCGGGCAGTTCAAGCCCTGGGTGAGCGCGAAGGATGTGATCCTGGAGCTGCTCCACCGATTCAACGTGAAGTGGGGCCGGAACAAGGTCCTGGAATACACGGGGCCTGCCCTGAAGGAACTGACGGTGCCGTCGCGCGGCACGATCGCGAATATGGGAACCGAACTCGGGGCGACCGCCTCCGTGTTCCCATCGGATCCTCTCACGAAGGCGTTCCTGACGGCCCAAGGGCGTGCCAAGGACTTCACCCGGCGGTCTCCCGACGCGTCTGCGGAATACGACGACACGGTGGACGTGAACCTGGGCGAGTTGGAGCCGCTCATCGCGTGCCCCTCCAGTCCCGACAACGTGAAGCCGGTCCGGGAGGTCGCGGGTACAGAGGTCGCGCAGGTCGCGGTCGGGAGCAGCGTGAATTCCTCGTTCCGGGACCTGAGCATCGTCGCGCACGCGCTCGACCACAAGCGCATCGCGCCAGGAATCTCGGTCGCGGTCTCGCCCGGCTCGCGCCAAACGCTGCTCCTCATGCTGACGAGCGGGCTCATGACGAAGCTCATCAAGGCGGGCGTCCGCGAGCTCGAGGTGGCCTGCGGACCGTGTATCGGCATGGGGTTCTCCCCGCCGACCCACGGCGCCTCCGTCCGCACGTTCAACCGCAATTTCGAGGGACGGAGCGGGACGGCGGACGACCTCGTGTATCTGTGCAGCCCGGAGACCGCGGCGGCGACGGCGCTCGAAGG
>VBMC01000219.1 GCA_005879015.1 Methanobacteriota archaeon | reverse complement strand
CGACGATCATTGATGGGCACGATGTTGCACACGCGAAGCCGGCTCCCGATCTGCTCCTGAAGGCCTGTCGGGTTTTGGGGGTCGATCCGAAACGATGTTGGTGTGTCGGCGACTCACGCTGGGATATGATCGCGGCGAGGGCGGCGGGCATGGTCGGTGTGGGCGTCACCGCGGGCTCGGCGGTCCAGGCCGGTGACCTGACTTCGGCCGGCGCGGTCCGGGTGTGTAAGACTCTCCGCGGGGTCATCCAGCTCATCGGCCGAGAGCCCAGCGGAATTGCCCGTGTTGAAAGGGAACCGTGAGGCGGTACCGGAACCCATCGAGTTCGAGGACACGTCATCCGCAGGCTCGGGGCGGACAAGCCCCCGATTCGGCCGCTCATCCATTAATAGGCCGGCGCCGTTTTCGGCAGAGCTATGGCGGCCGCGGAAACGCAGGCCCTATTCCAGCAGCTCGTAATTCTCTTGACCCTCGCCACCGCGAGTCACTTTTTGTTCCGACGCTGGCATCTGCCCATGATCATCGGAGAGATCGCGGTGGGCATCGCGCTGGGTCCCAGCGTGGTGGGGAACGCGGCGCTGGGCTCATACCGATACGTGTTCGATCCGGCCGTCGTCGGCACCCTTGCGGTCCTCGGTTCGATTTTCCTCCTTTTCCTGATCGGCCTGGATTTCGATTTCCGTGCGGTGTACACGCGGAAGAACGTGGCCGTGGCATCCGGGGGGGTCGTGCTACCACTCCTCCTTGGCTTTGCGACGGCCCTCTACCTCGTGCCCGTCGCATCGATTGGGGTCAACGGGACCCAGTTTACGATGGCGCTATTCGTCGGAGCGACCCTCACCGCGACGAGCGTCGCCATCACCGCCGCCGTCCTCCTCGAACTGAACCTCCTGAAGGACCGCGTGGCCCAAACGATCTTGGGGGCGGCCGTCGTCGACGACGTCCTCGGCCTGATTGTCCTTTCCGTGGTCGTCGGGACGACCGCGGGCCGGGTAAGCTTCCTTGATCTCGTGATCCTCGTCACCGAAGCCGTCGGATTTCTCGTCGTCGGGATGGCGATCGGCATCTCCGTCCTTCGCCGGGTCGTCGCACGAATTCACCTCGAAGGGAACACGCTGGGGGTCCCGCTAGGCGGCTTCCTCGTCGCGGTGGCGATTACGTTCCTCTTCGCCCTCACCGCGGAGTCGCTCGGATTGTCCGCGGTCGTCGGCGCATTCCTCGCGGGAAGTGTGTTCGCGAACACGACCCTCCAGGACGACTTCTCGAAAGCAGCCCGACCGCTCGCGGCGGTCTTCACGCCGATCTTTTTCGTGTCCCTCGGCCTCCAGGTGGACTTCCCCGCGGTGGCGACTCAGTTCGGCTTGATCCCGTTCGCGATCGTCCTGACCATCGTCGCCGTCATCACGAAGGTCGTCGGTTGTAGCCTCCCGGCCCGCCTCGCGAAGATGACCGTCCGCGAAGCCGTGGCGATCGGCTGGGGCATGACGCCTCGGGGCGAGGTCGGCCTGGTCGTGGCCTTCGCCGCCCTGTCGGCGGGAGTGGTCGGGAATGCCCTGTTTTCCATGATTGTCGTCGTCCTCATCCTGGTCACGATCCTACCCGCGCCTCTCTTCCGACGGGCCCTGAAAGCCGTCGAGGCGGAACGCCTTGCGGCGGCCGGAGCCCCACAACTCGCGGAAACGGAGCCGCGGCATAGCTAACGCGACGACGATCTCGGTGTCGGGCCATGCGGTTCGGTACGTGAAGCGCATAAGCCAAGCCGCGTTACCTCATCGATCGGGGGCGGAACCGTACTCTCCGAGCCGGACCTTCCGGATCGATTCAAGGCCGCGCTCCTTGAATTGAAAGCCGAGCCTCATTCGGCGACCCGCAAGGAGAGCACTCCGGAAATCCTTCGATCCGTCGTCGAGGGCCACCGGGCGAATCGAGTCGTCGTCGCGAATCTTCCGGTCGAGCTTCGTGCCGTGGTCTCCGGAGCGTTGCAGGGTCGATCCGTCCAGTTCCTGGAGGACCTTCCGTCGACGGAGGTCCTGCCCGCGTGCGCCGCCGCGGAGGTCGGAGTGACTTGGGCGGAGTTCGCCATTGCGGAGGACGGGGCGATCGTCGAGGTGGCTCACGACGACGCCGCGCGACTCGCCGCGTCCCTGCCGATCGTGCACATCGTCCTGCTCCCCGCCGGGAGGTTGGTCCGAGACGTCGGCGCGGCGATGGCCGTCGTCGGAGGCATTCTCCGGGCGAGCGGACCGGGAAAGCGACCGACGGTCACGTTCATTTCGGGGCCGAGCCGGACGGGTGACATTGACCTCCGCCTCCTCTATGGAGTCCATGGGCCCCATTCCCTCCATGTGATCCTCCTCGAATGGTTCGAAGGGAGGTAGGCACCTGCTCAAGGGACGACGGCGATTGGCGACCGAAGTTCGCCGGTCCATCGAGGAGCCCGCACGGGTCGGGAAACTCTGGGAAGCGATGGAACGGGGTCGGGCGAACCGGGCCGCGACGATCGAGAAAACCGGCCTCGACCTCCCCGCATTTCGGGATCGCATACGGTTGATCAAGGAGACCGCGGCCCAGGATCCTTCGATTGCGGAGGCGTTTGCGGAGGCGGTCCGGGCGAACGGGGGACGTGTCTTCTTCGCCGCAACCGGCCCCCAGGCGGTCCAATACGTGCTCGATGTGTGCCGAGCCAACGGCGCCGAGTTCCTCGTCAAGTCGAAATCCCTCACCTCGGAGGAGGTCGAAATGAACCAGGGTCTCGCCGCGGAAGGGATCCGTGCGATCGAGACGGACCTGGGCGAGCTCCTCTGCCAGGTGGCCGGGGAGAAGCCGTCCCATCTCGTATTCCCCGCGATCCACATGACCTCGGATCGGATCGCCCGCATGCTCTCGGAGGCGTACGGAGAGCCAATCGCCCCGGAGCCCTCGAGCATCCTGTCCGCCGTCCGCGCCCGATTGCGGCCGCAATTCCTGGCGGCGAAGGTCGGCGTGA
>VBMC01000218.1 GCA_005879015.1 Methanobacteriota archaeon | reverse complement strand
TCACGACGAGCGACATCTATCGGTTGCAGGAGCAGCTCCTGGCGAAGGGCGTCCGATTCAAGGAGAAGGCGGAGGCCCAGGACTGGGGTGGCATCCGGGCGCGGTTCTTCGACCTGGACGACAACGTCTACTCTTTGGTCGAATACAAGGGCTGAGCGGAATCAAGGAAAGGAGGCGGACCCTGGGTCCGCCTTTCGTTCGGCCTATGGGTCCTTTGGAGGCGCCGGCGGGAAGCTCATGTCGAGCGGATCCGAATCCCGCGGTGGCGGAGGCGGCTGGGCCTGTCGCTCGGCGGAAGGCCTTCCGGCCTCTTTCTCATCTCGCTTCCGCCTCCCCCAGGCCATCCAGCCCAGCAGGATCACAGCGATCGTGAGGACCGCGACGATTCCGGCGAGGATCTCGATCCAACCGAGGAGCGGGCTCGACCGCACGGTCACCTGGAACCTCGAGGTCGCCGAATTTCCGGTCGCGTCCGTTACCGTCAACGTGGCCTGATAGACGCCGGGGTGGGCGTAGACATGGTTCGCGGTCGCCGTGCTTGCGGACGATCCATCGCCGAAGTCCCATGCGTATGAGATGACCCCGGCGTTGTCTGTCGACGCAGACCCGTCGAAGAAGAGCGACTGGCTCTCGTCCACGCTGCGGTCCCCGCCACCCAAGGGGACGGGGGCCTTCGTGTCTCGGACCGTGACGGTCGTCATGGAGGTCGCGCTGTTCCCCGAGTAGTCCCAGACGGTCAGGGCCGCGGTGTACGTGCCCGCATTCGCGTAGGTATGGCTGCCGGTCGATCCGGTGGATCCCGAACCGTCCCCGAAGTCCCAAGCATAGCTCGCGATTCCGAGGTTGTCCGTGGATGCGCTCGCGTTGAAAGCGATCGCGGCGCCCTGGTCTCCCGTCAGTCCTGCGCCTGGGCTTGAGACGGGGGCGACCACGTCGAGTACGGTCCCGTAGACGTCCTGGCCGGAACCTCTCGTGTCGAACCAAGCCGCAAAGACGTCACCGGTGGAATCGATGCCGACAGTCGGCTGAAACTGACTTGCCGCGGAGGAATCGTCGTTCAGTTTCACATTCGCGGACCACGTCAGGCCGTCCAACGAAGTGGATGCGTAGATGTCCAAGTTCGTCGAGCCTCCGGTTCTCATATCGGCCCAGGCGACGACGATCTTCCCGCTGTTCGCGGCCAGGGATGGTTGAAGCTGCCAAACCGGTCCGACGTCGTCATTCACCTTCACGTTCGCTCCGAAGGAGACGCCCCCGTTCGTCGACCGGGCGGCGTAGATGTCCGGGGCGGTAGTCCCGCTTCGGTAGTCGGTCCAGACGACGTAGATGGCCCCCGCGCGATCGATGGCAAGTGTGGGTTCCTGCTGTGCGACGTTGCCGCTATCGTCGTTCACCCATGCGGTGCTTGGATAGATCCAACTGCCGCCGCGATTCGTTGATCGAGCGGCATAGATGTCCGTGCCCCTCCCAACGAGCCGAGCGTCCCTCCAGACCACGTGGACATCCCGGTTCGGGGCGACCGCGATTGCGGGAGACCCTTGTTCCGCGGCGCCAGCGTCGTTATTCACCCGAGAGCTTGGGTTGAAACTCAGGCCGCCGTCCGTGGAGTTGGCGTAGTAGATATCCGGGTTCCCGGCGGCCCGGGTGTCGGTCCAGACTGCATGGATGAGCATCGGATCGACCGGGTCGACCGCGATACGAACCTCCGTCTGGGCGTTCGTGGTGACGAGATTCACGAGGACGTTGGGCGAGAAGCTCTGACCTCCGTTCGTGGACCGGGAGAACCAGATGTCTTGGTTCCCGCTTCGACCGTCGACCCAAGCGATCGAGATGTTGTTCCCGCTGTCTAGGGCGAGAGACGGATTCGTTTGAGCGAAGGCGGTCGCGTCATTGTTCACCCGAACCGGGGGAATCCAGGTCCGGCCGTTCGACGACTTCGTGAAGAAGACGTCTGTCCCCGTCGTAGGGCCGGCCCAACCGGCGAAGGCAAGGTATGCAACCCCGTCCGAACCGACGGCGATGGAAGGGTTCCCGGCCGTGTACGCGGGAGCCTGTGTGATCATCACGTTCGGTCCGAAGTGTGGTGTCGCGGGGGCGGTCCCGGCCCCGGGGTTGGAAACCCCGATGAGGGGGGATGCGAGGAGCGCCACCACCGCCAGGAAGAGAAACGTTCGACGCACGGAACGAACACGAGATAGGGCCAGACGATTCATTTCCAGGCACTCCCGAGGCATTCCCGGTTCTCACACGGCTATTTAATCGAGACGAGACGATTTTCGAATTCGAAAACGACGAATCCGAGATCGGGACACCGTTCGGATGAGGACCTCATGTCCCAGCGACCCCTTCCGATACTTTGATTCGACAAAGGCACTTTTGCCCCTCTCCGAGGGGGAGTCTGGTGGAGAATCCGCGACCCGCGCGGGCCACAGGGTTGTCGGCCGAGCCAACCGCCGACGGTCCCGAGTCGCTGACGTTGGCGGAACGATTCATCGTCGCCTTCCGCCTACCCTATGGCCTCGGCTCCATCCTCGTCGGTTTCGGCTTGTTCGGGATCCTCAACACGGTCCTCTCTAAAGATGTGGAGACGGGGGATCTGCGGCAGGCCGTCGTGGCCGCGTTTTCGCTTCAGAATCTCGCCACAAGCGTCCTGTTCGCGTACTCGTTCTACGCGCCCCGCTACATGCGGACGAAGCTTCTGGAAGCCGGGCGGTCCCTCCCGGCCCTAATGCCGGAGAAGGAGGGGGGATTTCGCACGACGTTTCGAGGCGTCTCGTCCATTCGTCCTCAGGTCGCCACTTGGATCGTGTTCTTGGCGGCCCTCCTTCTTGCGCTCAACGTGGCCATCGTGTTCGGCGGTTCCTCGACCTTTCGGTTCAATACCAGCGGGCCTTTTTCGCTCCTGGAGTTCCTTGCGACGATCGTCGACATCGTGAGCCTGGCCGTGGTCACGCTGGCACTTTCCTCCGTCGTCTGGACCTATTGGAGCATTTCGAAGGGGATGCGGCGCTTCAGCGAGGCCCCGTTGGAACTCCGGCCGTACTACGAGGACCCGTTCCTCGGATTGAAGCCGGTCGGTTCGCTGGCGCTCTCGTTGGCGACCGTCTACTTCGGTTTCATCGCCCTCTTCCTCCTCGCCGTCCTAACATCGCCCTCCACACCGACGGTCGGCGACCTCGTCGGCGTCGGAGGATTTCTCTTCGCCCTGATTTTCCTCGGCGTGCTCCTGTTCTTCGTGCCGCTCACGAAGTTGCATCGTCGCATGATGGCCGAGCAGAGGACCGCGAGGGCGGCACTGAATCCGCAGTTGCGGATGCTCTTCCAGGAATCGCCGAATCGCAGTTCGGATGATGTCGGACACGTCCTTCGGGTGGAACTGGTAGATCGCAAGGTCGCT
>VBMC01000171.1 GCA_005879015.1 Methanobacteriota archaeon | reverse complement strand
CTCAACGAATTGCGATGGCGGGGACCGGACCGCCTCGCGGACGCGACTCTCTGGTATCGGGATCGCCGCCGTCCCGAGGGGCACCGCGTGATTCACGGCAACGAGATTCTCGATCTCGGGCGGCGCTACTTCACGACGGCGGGCGGACGTCTACCGTATTACAAGATCCAGCGGATCGAGCTCGCTGCTGAGACACTGTTTGATCGGGAGCGGATGTCCGGCTAGTCGCGCTGTGCGCGCCGGGACCACGGGAGGTAGGGCTTCGCCGCCGCGAGGATCGCGCCGAGGATCCCGACGACGCCACCGATCTGGCCCGGTGTGCCGCCGTAGTAGGCAAGGAGGACGCCGATGAGGCCGGCGACGATGGCCCCGTTCATCAGGTTTTTGCGAGTCATCGCGGCTGCGACCCAAAGCGATCCGCCCAGGACGATGTTGACAACCAGGATCGTGACAACATTGGTGACCTGGTTCGCCGGAATCCCTGACGGGGTCGCCCAAGGAATCCCGTATATCGCGGCGGACAAGAGGACGGCGAGGACGCCGCCGAGCATCAGGAGCAGCTCATGGGGCTGCTTCGCGCCGAGTTCGACCACGGACCTTCCAGCCTGGTACGTCTGGGTCATGCTGTGCGGCGACGGGCCGCCTCTGGCCATATCGCTTCCGCTCCCATTCACGCCTGTGAGAATCAGCTTCCTGATCGACCCGAGCGCTTCGGCACGGGTCGGACAAAAAGGGGTAAGAGTTCCTCTGGTGGGACGCGAGTGTGCGACCTGGATGGGTCGTCTCACTCAGGGTCGCGCCGGGACCACGGGAGGTAGGGCTTCGCCGCCGCGAGGATCGCGCCGAAGATTCCGACGACGCCGCCAATCTGGCCCGACTGACCGCCGTAGTAGATCAGGATAATGCTGATCACTGCGGCCACGATGGCACCGTTCATCAGGTTCTTCCGCGAGATCGCCGAGGATGCCCAAAGAGCCCCACCGAGGACCACGTTGATGACCAACGCGGTCGCCACGGTGGCATACTGGCTTGAGGCTATTCCTGGCGGAGTCGCCCACTGGATGCCGTACTTCGCGAGGGTCAGGAGAACGGCCAAGAGGCCGCCCAGCATCAGGAGCAGCTCGTGCGGCTGCTTCGAGCCGAGTTCGGATATGGCCCTTCCTGTCTCGTAGCTGTGGGACATAGTTTCGTCCCCCCACCGGGGGTGCCCTCTGATAAGGGTTCTCGCCGGACCTCGCTCCCGTGAGAATCACCGGGCGGAAGCTCCGTGAGAATCATTCGGCGGAACACCCCCCACTAGACGCTGAGCCCAGGTTCTTGGCATCGTCCTGCGGTGTCGAGGACGAGACTATGGTGGCGTTCCCGAACGAAGTCCTCACGCGCACGAAAAGGGTGAGGTCGAAGTCCGATCGCTTATCGACCGGGGCCGATACGTCCGGTACAACTACCTGGATCCGGACACGGGCGAATCGATGGAGGGAGGCAAGGTGAAACTCGTCCTGCTCTCCGAGGCCGGGCGGACGGAGGAGTATTTCATCATCCCGACGAAGTCGAAACGGGACCTGCTCATCCCCGCGACCGAGAAGGGTGCTCGAAAGATCTGGGACGGCGCTCGAGCCGTCGACTTGTAGCCGCGCAGATCGGATGGCGCGAAAGGTCCGGATCCAATTATCACATTGCATGTGTCGGGTGCCAAGCTTGATTACGCGTGGGCCTCTGTCGCGGCGGGACGACGATGGGACGGACCTCGCACCGTCAGAGATCCGCCTTCGTCCTCTGTGTCGCGGTCGGCCTGATCGGGCTCGCGGGCTTCTCGCTCGCGCTCCATGTTCTTAGCCGACCAGGCCAAGGCGGCACCGCGCTCGGTTCCGTTCCGGGTCGGCCAACCCTGGTCGGGGTCAGCGACGCGACGAACGCGACCCCTCCGTCCATGGGATGGAACAGCTGGAACGCGTTCGCGTGCAACGGCCTGGACGAATCTCTGGTCCGGCAGACCGCGGATGCAATGGTTAGCAGCGGCCTGCTCGCGGCCGGATACAACACGCTCACCCTGGACGACTGCTGGTCCGCGGTGTCGCGCGACAGCACCGGCAACCTCACGAACGACCCGGTGAAATTCCCGAGCGGAATGAAGGCGATCGGCGATTACATCCACGCGCAGGGCCTTCGATACGGGATCTACGCCTCGATTGGCACGTCGACGTGCACGGGACACACGGCCGGCAGCTTGGACCACGAAACGCGAGACGTCGGAACTTTCGCGTCGTGGGGTGTGGACTACATCAAGGCGGATCGTTGCAACGCGAGCGGCCTCGTCATGAAGGACCTCTTCGCCCGTTGGCGGGACGCGATCGTCGCCTCGGGTCGCCCGATCCTGTTGAGTGCGAGCGACAATACTCCCTCGGATGAGCCATGGGCGTGGGGACCCATCACGGCCCACCAGTGGCGCATGTCCGGTGACATCTCCGACGACTGGGCGACCATGATCCGCAACTTCGACTTGAACGCCGCGCATGCGGCCGCCACAGGGCCGGGCACGTCCAACGATCCGGACATGCTCGAGATTGGGAATGGCGGCATGACGGACACCGAGTACCGGACCCACATGGGGCTGTGGGCGCTCATGGCCGCGCCGCTCATCGCGGGCAACGACGTGCGCTCGATCAGCCCCTCGATCCTGGCGATTCTCACGGACCCCGAGGTGATCGCCATCGACCAAGACCCCCTCGCCTTCCAGGCCATCAAAGCGGCCGACGACGGATCGGGCCATCAGATCTGGTACAAGCCGCTCGACCTGTCCGGCGGTCGTGCTGTTGGGCTCTTGAATCGCGGCAACGCCGCGGCTTCGATCGCCGTGGACTGGAATTCGATCGGCCTTTCGACGGGCAACGCGAGCGTCCGCGACCTGTGGGCGCGCGTCGACCGAGGCACGTTCTCGAACCAGTACAGTGTCAGCGTTCCTGCGCACGGCTTGGCGCTCCTGCGAATCGTCGGAGCCGATCGGACGATCGCGGACGGATTCGCCAGCGACCAACCGTGGACCTACATGGCGAACGAACTCGGGCCGGTCGAACGGGACATGAGCAACGGGGGGCAGGCGGCGGGCGACGGTCGGACTCTTACCTTGAACGGGCTGACCTATGCGAAGGGCTTGGGGGCCTACGCCCCGTCCGCCATCGAGTTCCGTCC
>VBMC01000170.1 GCA_005879015.1 Methanobacteriota archaeon | reverse complement strand
CCGTTCGGCGGAGGCGTTCCTCGACGTCATCTTGAACGGCGTCGCGATTTTCGGGAGCTTGGGCGCGCTTTTTTACGCGGTGCGCGGCTGGCTTTTCTAGCCCTCGTCGGACTCTTCGCGCGCCGCTTCTTGGCGGGCCGTTTCTTCGCCGCCCGCTTCTTTGGACGGGCCTTCTTCGGCGGCGCCTTCGCCACGGGTTTTCTCGCGGTCGTCTTCGGCGCGGGAGCGGCCTCCGATGGCGGGACGAGCTTGTAGACGAAGTCCTTTTCCCGCACGCGGTCGCGTACTTTCATCCCGACTTCCTGGCCCTGCGCGGCGTTCGACACGGCCCCATGTTCGATCTGCAGCGAGTCCACGGGCTGCTCGAGGTTCGTCGTGGGCCCTTGGATCTGCACGGTGTCTCCCACCGCGAGGGATCCGTCGGTGAGCTTGATCGCCGCGACCCCGATGTGGCCGAAGAAGTGGAAGACCTCGCCGACCTTCTTCCGTTCCATCGACCGCACATGGGTTGCACGCGATAAAAATGTTCCCGGTTGGGCCGCCATTTGCGAGCACCGGGGACCGCGAACGAAAAGTCTTAAGTGCAAACACGAAATATGGCGGCCGCGGAAGGGGGGAATGTCCTTCTATGGTGATGCCTCTTAATGTGTTAGAAAAATCCATCAACAAGCGCGTTCAGTTGCTCCTCAAGGACAACCGGATCCTCGAAGGGAAGCTCGTCGGATATGACGACTACATGAACATGGTCCTCGAGGACACGGAAGAGACGAAGGAAGACAACGTGCGCCGCGTCGGGACCGTCGTCCTCCGGGGAAACAACGTCGTCACGATCGTCCCGAAGTGAAACCCGAAGCCAGAAAATACATAACCGCGGCCCCTCATCGGAGAGCGGATGCAGCTCGTGGTCATCGCGGGAGGCTTCGGCAAGAGGCTGCGCCCCCTCACGCTGACCCGACCGAAAGCCTTGATTCCTCTCGTGGACCGGCCTCTCGTTCTCCACATCCTCGACTCCCTCCCGCCCTCGTGCGACGAGGCGATCATCGCCGTGAATTACCTGTTCGAACAGGTGCGCGACTTCTTCCGGGAACACGAATCCCGGATCGCGGTCCGCGTCGTCGACGAGCCGACTCCGCTCGGGACCGGCGGCGCCCTGAAGAACGTGGAACGTTACCTCCGCGGTCCGTTCGCGGTGTACAACGGCGACATCGTCGACACGATCGACTTCGAGCGCCTCGTGCAGACCCACCGCAAAGCCGGAGGCATCGGGACGATCGCGGTGTGGCCCGTGGACGATCCCTCCGCCTTCGGCGCCGTCGAAATCGTGAAAGGCCGGATCACGCGGTTCGTCGAGAAGCCGGCGAGGGGCGAGACCGTGAGCCATCTGGTGAATGCCGGGCGCTATGTGTTCGAGCCCGGGGTGTTCGACTTCATCGAGCGAGGCCGACCCGTCTCCATGGAGCGCGAGGTCTTCCCCGGGCTAATCGCGCAAGGACTCACGCCCTACCGGTTCGAGGGCTGGTGGTCGGACGCCGGGACGTTGGCGAATTACCTGAACGCTCAACACCTCCTCCTCGCCGCCGGTCGCGCCAAGATCGCGTCGGAGGCGGACGTCACCGCGGGGAGCCTGCGGCCTCCGGTCTACGTGGGCGCAGGGTCCTTCGTCGAAGGTCGACTCGGTCCTGATGTGGTCCTCGGCAAGTCCTGCAAGGTCGGTCGCGCGTCCGTCGTGAACGCGACGCTCCTCGAGGGCGTGAGCGTGGACGACAAAGTCGAGATCGCGTCCTCGATCATCGGGGCCGGGGCCGCGATTGGGGAGGGTGCGCACGTGCGGGACAGCATCCTGGAGGACGGCGTGCAAGTTCCTCCCCATGCGGAGGTCCTCGACGACCGGGTGGCGGCATGACCCGCCTCTTCGGCACGAACGGCATCCGCGGCGTCGTCGGCGAGGCGATGAACGCGGACCTCGCGGTCAAGGTCGGCCGCGCGATCGGGACGTTCTTCGAGGGTGGCCCGGTGGGACTCGCCCGGGACCCGAGATTGAGCGGTCCGATGCTCGCGCGGGCCGCGGCCTCCGGCCTCATGTCGGCGGGCTGCGACGTGATCGACCTGGGCATGGTGCCCACGCCGTGCGCCCAGTACTTTGTCGCCAAGTCCGGGCATCTGAAAGGGGCCATCGTCGTCACGGCCTCGCACAATCCGCGGGAGTTCAACGGCCTCAAGGCGATCGACGCCCGCGGGATGGAGATGCGACGGGAGGACGAGGAATCGATCGAGGCGATCTTCTTCGAGGGCCGATTCCACGCCGCGGCCTGGTCCGACGTCGGCTCGAGCCGGGCGGACGATACGGCCATCCCTCGGTACATGGAGGCGATCGAGGCGAAGGTGGACGCCGAGGCGATCCGCAAGCGGAATCCGATGGTCGTCGTCGATCCGGGAAACGGGGCCGGGTGCGTCGTGACTCCGTACCTTCTGCGCTCCCTCGGATGTCGCGTCCTGACTCTCAACGCCCAACCGGACGGCGCCTTTCCGGGACGGTTGCCGGAGCCCACACCCGACCATCTCGGAGACTTGATGCGGGTCGTGTCGGAGGTCCATGCAGACCTCGGGATCGCGCACGACGGAGACGCGGACCGCGCCACGTTCGTGGATGACAAAGGTGCGTTCGTCGTCGGAGACAAGGCGCTCGCGCTCCTCGCTCGGGCCGCCGTGAAGGGCCGCGGGGGGACCGTCGTGACGCCGGTGAGCACGTCGAGCGTCCTCGAGGAGGTCGTCCGCGCCTCGGGAGGGAAGGTGATACGCACCCGCGTCGGCTCGCCGATCGTCGCTCGCGCGATGTTCGAGTCCGGCGCCGTCTTCGGTGGGGAGGAAAACGGCGGCGTCATTTTCCCGGACCACCAGTTTTGCCGCGACGGGGCCATGTCGGCGGCCAAGATGCTCGAGCTCATCGCCCACGAGGGCAAGTCGCTGTCCGCGCTCGTCGCGGCGCTCCCGCAATACCATATCAAGAAGGCGAACGTCGACGTCCCGGTCGAACGCCGGGAGGCCATCCTCGCCGCGATCGTCGAGCTCGCGAAGGGGCGAAAGGTGGACTCCACCGACGGAGTGAAAATTCTGGAAACGGACGGCACG
>VBMC01000169.1 GCA_005879015.1 Methanobacteriota archaeon | reverse complement strand
CGTGCAAGGCCATCCAGTGCAGAATCGACGACGCCGGCGTCATCGGATACTGCGCGAGAAACTTCACGCCGGCGGCGAGGGCGCCGAGGCAGAGGGCCTCGTTCCCGGTCATGAGGTACTTCGCCTCGTTCGTGTAGGCGAGCCCCAGGTGAAGGGATCCGCCCATCTCGACCACGGCACTCGCCCCGAGCTTCGCGGCCTGGAGATTCTGCTGTGCGACCTCCGGCTTCTTGTCGCCCCAGATGTCCTTGAACGCACTCTCCACATGCCGGAAGTCCATGTCGAACAGCTGAACCGCAGCCCCCAGCGCGACCGTGTTCCGCATCAACGCGTTCGGCGAGAGCGTCTGGGCCTTCTTCCGCAACGGGATTCCGATGAGGCGCACGTTCTTCCGGATCTTCGTCGGATCCGGTTTCACGGAGTCGACGTCGAAGATGATCGCGCCGTCCTCGGGGACGTCGGCTTGGTGGACGTCCATCGTTTGCTGGTTCAAGCACAAGACAACGTCCGGATCGTCCCCGTGCGACAGGAGGGGATCCAAGCCGCCGCGGACCTGAGTCCAAACGTGACCGCCGCGGATCACACTTTGATACGAGGAATACGTCCAGGTGTGAAGGCCGCTTCGAGCGCTGATTTTGGCGAAGGATTCGGCAGTTGATGACACGCCGTCACCGGCGGCGCCGCCGACGCGCAATGCAAGCGACCGTTTCGACATCGATTCCTCACCCATGGCTTCCGCGGGAAACGATTTTCCCTCAGAACCACGTCCCAATTTAATATACTCTTGCATCCATAGAACCCGGAGTACGCCGGTGTCCCTGGACTTTCGTACCCGCTCGGGGGAAGCTTCCGCCCGGACCTCGGTGAGGCGTGTCACAATGCTTTTGCGTCACGCAACAATCCCCGTGGGAAGATGAAAGACGTCCCTGAGCTCCCGAACCACCCGAAACCCGTGGGTCCGTATTCCCCCTGCGTCGTCGCGAACGGTTTCGTCTTCATATCCGGACAGGCGCCGATCCTCGCCGGTGCGAAGTCGGGAGAATGGGCCGCCTCCGACATCGGCGGTCAGACGCATCAATGCCTCCGCAACATTCAGTCCATCTTGGAGGAACTGGGACTCGCGATGCGCTCCGTTGTCCGGACGACGGTGCTCCTTGCGGATCCGGCGGACTTCAAGGCGATGAACGAGGCTTATCGCGAATTCTTTCCGGAGGAGCCGCCGGCGCGATCGACTGCCCGGCTGGGCCTGGACCTTCCGGGTCTCCGGGTGAGCATCGACGCGATCGCGGTGTACGAGCCGAAACGAGAAGAGTGACGGCCCAGGGATCCGCGCCTCTCGACCGTCAACGAGATCGAACTGGGACGACCCAACGTCACTGGGGCCGTCCAGGGATCGCGGTGTTTGGGTAGAGGTAGCACGAAACGAAATGGCCGTTGCTCACCTCGTCGAGGCTGGGTTCCATCGGGTGGAGGAACTCAAGGACGATTCGTCCGTCGTCGATCGCAACCTGTTGAATGGCTCGGAATCGGATGCCGTCCGGGAGGTCGGCCCGTGCCTTCACGAGCCTCTCGACCCGTTGTCGGTGTTCTTCCGTCGCCGGCGTATGGTATTCGAGCAAGAGACGGTCGCCTTGGATGACCACTTCATCGAGCTTGGTGAGGTCCGCCGCGTCGGGATTCCGGGACGGGTCGAACAAGTGCGTTGCAATCGAGGCGATGTCTCTCGGGCTCCAGCCGCAATGAACGAGGACGAAGCCGCAGCGCGTGTGGAACCGACAACCCGAAGGCGGATTGATCGGGCTCGGAACCTCCCCCGGGAGGATGATCCGTTCCCGGCGCCGGCTCGGATCCGGCACCGGAATCGCGGACAGCAGCGCCTTCGTATACGGGTGGAGAGGGTTCGCAAAGAGTTCCGCGGTCGGCGCCCGTTCGACGATCCGACCGAGGTACATCACGGCGACCCGATCCGCCATGTGCCGCACGACACTCAGGTTGTGCGTGATGAGGAGGTACGTCAGGCCCTGTTTCTGCTGAATGTCCAGGAGAAGATTCAGGATCTGAGCCTGGACGGACACGTCGAGGGCGCTCGTCGGTTCGTCGAGCATCAGGAACTCCGGTTCCGACACGAGGGCCCGAGCGATCGCGATTCGTTGGCGCTGACCTCCGGAAAATTCGTGTGGGAATCGGTACAGATGTTCGGGCCGCAGTCCCACCTCTTGCAATTGCTTCGCGCCGAGTTCGTACGCCTCCTGTCGAGTCGCAATTCCATTCACGATGAGGGGCTCTGCGAGGATGTCCTTGATCAGCATCCGGGGATCCAACGACGTGAACGGATCCTGGAAGACCGGCTGCAGAAATCGACGGAGCGATTTCATCGAGCGACGACGGAGCCGACTCATAGAGTAGCGCCGGACGAGGTCGCTGGCCGGTCCGTCCTCCATGGAATCGGGTTCGCCCCGGGTCCGAATTCGCTCGTAGTCCTCCTCCGGGATGTTGAACAGGACGTCTCCCTGTGTCGGTTCGATGAGCCGCAGGAGGAGCCTTCCGAGCGTGGTCTTCCCACACCCGCTCTCGCCGACGAGCGCCACGGTCTCCCCGCGATGGATCGCGAGGTCGACGTCGTCCACGGCGCGGACCTTCGCCACGGTCCGTTGCAGGAGTCCTCCCTTGACCGCGAAATGCTTCGTCAGGCCGCGGGCGGCGAGCAAGATCTGATTCCGATCCTTACGGAGCCCGGACGTTCGCCGCCTCCTTGTCGTACAGATGGCAAGCGACCTTCCGGTTCGGGCTTGGCGAGAGGAGCAACGGTTCCTCGATCCGGCAACGTTCGAAGGCGAATTTGCAACGAGGATGGAAGCGGCAGCCGGAGGGGGGATTCAGCAAGTCGGGGACCACACCCGGAATCGTGGGGAGCGGTGAGCCCGGCTCGAGTTGGCGGGACTCCGTCGAGACGATGGACTCGAGGAGCCCTTGGGTGTACGGGTGGAGAGGCTCCCGGAACAGATCCGCGACGGGGGAATCCTCGACGATCTTCCCGGCATACATGACGGCGACGCGATCGCTGAGCTCCGCGATGACGGCCAGGTCGTGGGTGATGTAGAGAATCGCCGCGTTGATCCGCTTCCTCAGGTCCTTCAGGAGCCAGAGGATCTGGGCCTGGGTCGTGACGTCGAGTGCGGTCGTGGGCTCGTCTGCGATCATGAGGGCCGGCTCGCCGGCCAGTGCCATGGCGATCATCACGCGCTGCTGCATCCCGCCGCTGAGCTCGTGGGGGTACTCGCCATACACCTTCGTCGCTTCGGGGATCCGGACGAGCCGGAGCAAATCGAGGACGTACCCACGTGCCTCCTCCTCGACGGGCCGCATCAGGAGGGTGCGGAGAATCGGGAGCAGCAGGAGGAACCGATACAAGCCGCGGCGAAACAG
>VBMC01000168.1 GCA_005879015.1 Methanobacteriota archaeon | reverse complement strand
AGGAACGCCATCGTCGCCGCGGCGGCGTCGACCTTCCTGGTCGCCATTTGCCGCGATTGGACTCGGAGGAGTTCGTTGAGTTGCGGCGGGAGCAGCGCCATGAGGACGGACACGGAACGGATGGCGGGCATCCGTCGAGGGAACGTGATCGGTTCCGTGCTCCCGATGGGAATGGCTCGCACCGTCCCTCCGTTCCCTGGAAGGGAGACCTCGGTGGCCTCTTCGAACGGGTCGACCTCGACCAGCCGTCCTTCGCGGTAGGTCCGAACCCGGCCGGCTACCCAGGTGAGGACCGTCTGCCAGGAGGCATTGACCCGGCCGGTCTTGCGCATCGCGTCCAAATCACCGAAGAGATCGGTCTCCTCGCGGCTCAGCTGCCACCAGACACACAGCCTCAGATCCGTGACCGTCTCCAATTGATTCGCCGCATGTTGCATGATCAGGTTCGACATGCCGGGGACGTGGCCAATGCCCGTCACGACGGTCACGCCCGCCTCCTTGGCTTGCCCGTCGAGGGCGAGTACTTTCTCAAGCGAAGGACCATCCGCGGCAATGTCGCAACAGTGAACCCCTGCTGAAATGGCCGCGCGGGTCACGGGCAGCGCGACCCGAAAGTCAGGCCCTGCGGTGTTTACTACGAGGTCGTAGTCGCGTACGAGGGAAGCGAGTCGCGTCTCGTTAGTCGCATCGGCTTCGATCGCCATCCCCTTTGAGCCGAGATCGGCCGCGGCCGCTCTCGCGAGACGCAGGTCTCGCGCGGCAATGGCGACCTGCGAAACAATTTCGTTCTCGGCCAAGATTTTCGAGGAGGCGCGTCCGATCCGCCCGGTCCCGCCGATGGCGAAGATTTTCGTGGTCCGCCCGCGAGGGGCATCGTGACGGCCGCGAAATAGCTTCACCCGTTCGGCAGGAGCGCCATTGCAACCTCAGGTCTGACTGGGACATCAGCCAATCGTTACGCCCGCGAAGCGAAGCAGGTCCGCGACGGTGAATTCGCCGTCCTTGCGGGCACCGAATTCGCCGGCCCTCGGATGCCAGCTCGGGGACACGCTGAGGTACGAGCACGGATCCGCACGCAACAGACCGATGAGGACCTCGGCCACGATGCGCCCGCCCGTCGGTCCGAGTCGATGCCCACTGCTGAACACCTCCGCCTCCTTGAGAATGTAGAAGAACAATGGCGTACGCCTCCCGAAGACCTTGATCAAGTGTTCCGGGAGCGGCTTCAAGTGATTGGGGTGCAGGATCAAATCGTCCGGGATCCCGATGGCTCGCGCGATCGCTTGGCCGGAGGGGATGCCGAGGGCCTTGCCCCGCTTCAGGTCTCGCTCCGCGAGGGCATGGATTTCCTTCGCGACGGCCTCGGGCAGGATGCTTATCCCGAAGCTGAGTTTCGAATCGATCTTGCGACTCGGCTGGACCTGCAGTTGGCTTTCGTCGAACTGGAAGAACCGCGCCCATTGGATCACGTGTCCCTCGGGGAGTTCGCGGAAACCGCGGAGGTCCTCTTCCGGCGGCTTCGCGAAGATCGGGATGTTTTGCACCTTGTCATTCAGCTCATACTCCCCACGGACCATGCTGTGCCCGAACCGGTACGCGGCGACGGAGAACTCGACGGGCATGAACGGCCGTTTCGCCCAGTGGAAGAAACGCGGGAGGACCGCGAGGGTCTTGATCGTCTTCACGGAGTCGGCGGGCACCTTGAACGAGACGGGATGGAGGATGTCCTCGATCACTTCGTTCCCGACGAGCCGTGTGAGGAAGTCGTGGATCACGGCCCACTGGTAGTGCCATCGGACGATCCGGCGACCCTCGTCGAACCGTCGCTCCGCCGAGACGCCCGTGAAGGGCGGCGCGTCGACGACCTTGTTGTGGTACTTGATCACCCCGAGCGCAAGCTGGGAGACGATCAGGTTCTCGTCATTGCGGGCGTCGCCGAGGAGGGCGCGCCCCTTCACATTCCGCGGGAGGTCGTCCTCCTTCGCCCGGTTGCGGCCGATCAGTAGATGGACGCCGTCTTCATCGTAGAGGAAAGGCTGGTCGTCCGGGCCTCGTCCGTACACGGAATCGAGATCGAATCGGGGGGTGCGGAAGTCGACGAGCGCGTCCGGGTCGTTGTCCCGCTGCAGTTGCGACGTCGGGTCGAAGGTGAGGTCATGGTCCACGAACTGGCCGAAATACGTGAAGCCCGCGGGGATGGTCGGATTGTCGCCCGCGGGGTCCTCTTCTCCCGTCGGCTCGGGCTCGACCATCTGGCGTGCGAGTTCCTCGAGGTCCTTGTCGTCGGGAAGGAGGGGAGGTAGGTTCCGGAACATGCGGCCGAAGCGGCCCTCGAAGAGAGGGGACCGTGAGACCGCGTTCAGTCCTCGCAATTCGGAGCCGTGGAAATGTCGAGCCATGAGTTCGCCGGCGGGGTCGAGGCCGCACATTTGGCTTAAGGATTTCTGTGTCGCTGGGACGATTTGATTATCAGGACGGCTGGCTTGTCCGTACCAGAGACCGCCGCTCGAAAGTTCTTCATCCTTCCGCGATTTACCCGGCTTCAGTTCCTGGAGGATCCCGTTGAAAGAATTTCGTACGGAAGATCTGTTTCCTCTCTCGCTCGACGAAACGTGGGATCTCCTCCATGCGCACGTCGACGAGGACCGGCTTCGCAAGATTCATCCGCGGATCATCAGCGGCCATTCCATTCGTGAAGGGGAGTCCATCGAGTTTCGCGGTCTCTCGTTTCCGCGGGAAAAAGTGGCGGAACGGGTGATTCGAATCGGAGGTCGTCCAACCAAGTCTACATGGACGTACCGGATCGAGCCGCCCAATCGATACGCGTACGAGGTCGTGTTCCCGAATGGCTCCCTCCTGCGGGTCGACAACACGTACTCCTCCACCATGGGGGCGACGCTCGTGAAGACAAATGGGGCGGTCTCCCTGAAGAACGTGCCGTGGTTCCTTGCGCTATGGATC
>VBMC01000174.1 GCA_005879015.1 Methanobacteriota archaeon | reverse complement strand
CCGGCTGTTCGAGCGTCACGTACAGGCCGGGCGTCCCCTCGAGGGCGTTGTGGTACAGGACGTAGTACGCCAGGGACGACTTCATCGTGCCGCTCGCGCCGCGGATCAAGATGACGTGCCCCTGCGGGATGCCTCCGCGGAGGACCTCCTGGTCGAAGCCGCGGATGTGCGTCTTCACGAGGGCGCGCGCCATGCCGATCTCTCAGGTGCTCATCGCGCGCGTGACCCGGAAGCGTCCATCGTCGAGGACCATCGCCAGGTACCCGGTCTCGTGCTTCGTCCCGCGCATCTTCACGACCCGCAGGCGGCGTTGCGCCTCCAGGTCGGAGACCATGTGGATCCGGAGCTGGATCACGCCGTCCGCGAGGAAGTCCTCGTCCCACCGGCCCTGGAGCACGTGCCCGGCGATCAACCAGTCCGGTCGCTCCGTGACGACGAAGCTCGTGACCGCCAGATCGCGCAGCCACTCGAAGAGGCGGTACATCTCCCGCCGGCGGTCCTTGAACTTCGCGAGGACCTCGAGCGCCTCGAGGGAATCGATCACGATCAGGTCGAGGCCCCGCTTCTCCTTGATCGACTTGATGCCCGCCTCGAGCGCGTCGACCCAATCCTTCTTCTCGCTGAGGATGTCGGCCGCGGTCCTCGGGTCAAGGACGACGAGGGAGCCCTTCGGCACGTCGAGCTTCAACCCCAGGGAGCCCATCTGTTTCAGGAGGCTCGAGGCCCGCTCCTCCAGGCTCACGTACAGGCAGTGGAGACCTTCCCGGGCCGCGTTGTGGAGCAGGATCGAGAAGGCGAGGGAGGATTTCATCGTCCCTGGCGCGCCTTCGATCAGGACCAGATGACCCCACGGGATTCCGCCGTCCAGGCCCTCATCGAGGCCCTCGACGAACGTCGGGACGCGCGGGGGTCGCGGTGCCTCCGGAACCGGTGCGGGCGGCATGGTCCGCGGTCCCTCCCGGACGGCCTGCATCGTCTTGCGCGCCTCCTCTTGGATCGAGTCTTCGATCTCTTCCAGGATGTCCACTTCGAAGGCCGCCTCGGCCTCCGATGCATTCGGCGGCCTCGGGAATGCGTCAGTCTCCGCAGGTTCCGGATTGGCCTCGACGGCCCCTTGCTCTCGCAGCATCGCCTCGACCTCGGTCCGCTTCGCGAGGGCGATCCGATGGTCCGGCCGGATGTCGAGGGCCTTTCCGAAACTGCGCAAGGCCTCGGGCAATTTCTGCATCGACGCGAGGACGAGCCCGCGTTCCACCCAGGTGTCCGCGTGTTCCGGACGGATCCGGGTCGCGCGCTCCAGGACCGTCGCGGCGGTCGGAAGTTCATCGAGGAATCGGAGGACACGGCCCAGGCCGAGCCAGGCTTGCTCGTCCCTCGGACTCAGTTCGAGGGACCGAAGGTACGCGACGGCGGCCTTGTACGGGCGGTCGACCCGGAGATACGCTTCCCCGAGCAGGATCCACGGAGGTCGGTTCTCGTCATCGCGCGCGATCGCTTTCAGGAGCGGCTCGATGGCCTCCTCGAACCGTCGCTCTCGGAGGAGCGAGACCGCTAGGTCCATCTGGACGGTGAGTTCCTCGTGCCCCTGAGGGCCCGACCCCTTGTGGGACTTGGAGCGGACGTAGGGCTTGAAACGATGGCCTTCTTCGTGCGCCATGGCCCGAATCCGGTCGAGGGCCGCCCCGATCACGTCCGAGTTGTCCTCGATCTCCGGGTC
This sequence comes from Methanobacteriota archaeon, assembly GCA_005879015.1. Lineage (GTDB taxonomy): Archaea > Thermoplasmatota > Thermoplasmata > RBG-16-68-12 > RBG-16-68-12 > RBG-16-68-12. The sequence continues at coordinate 3,598 of VBMC01000174.1, read as the reverse complement.
CGGGGATGAGATCGGGTCCTCCGTGTCCTCATCGGACGGCGGCGGTGGAGCAGGAGGCCTCGTCCGCCTCCCTTCCCCTCCGACGAGCGCGCTGTAGACCTCCCCTCCCATCACCTGCTTGAGGACGACCTCCGTCCCTTCCGGCATGGTCCCCTGCTCGGGCCCGAGTCTTCGGCCGCACGTGTGGCAGTACGTGGCGTCGGGCTTGTTGAAGGAATTACAATTCGGACAAGGAAGGAGCGTCGGCATGGTCCTCCTACACGCTGATCACGGACGTGACTTGGAACCGGCCGTCCTCGAAGACGAGCGCGGAGAATCCGGTCCGGTGGTGAGCCCCGCGCATCTTCGACACCCGGATGCGGCGTTGGACCTCGACGTCCGTGATCTGGTGCATCTTGAGTTCGAGGATCCCGTCCGCGAGGAACGTTTCATCGCGCCGCGGCTGGGGCGCCTCGAGCCCGAGGAACGGGGCCTCGCTAGCGGCTTCCGCGAGCACGAGGGTCGTCGCACCGAGGTCGCGGAGCCATTCGAAAAACTGGAACAGTTCGGTCCGGCGGTCGGAAAACTTGGCGAGGACTTCGAGGGCCTCCAGAGAATCGACGACGATGAGGTCCACTCCGTCGATGTCTTTCTTCGTCGTGAGCGTCCTTCGGAGGAACTCCATCCATGGTTTGGTCGCGCTCTTGCCGATCTCCTTCTGGATCGTCCCGACGTCGAGGATGTGGACGTCCCCGCGGACCCCCTCGACATCGAAGCCCATCGCGGCCATCTGGTCCTCGAGGCTCTTCCGGGTCTGCTCGAGGGACACGTAGAGGCATCTCGCGCCACGTTCCTTCGCGTTCCGATGGAGGATCGCATAGCTGAGGGTGGATTTCATCGTCCCCGGGAGACCCGAGAGGAGCACGACGTGGCCGACCGGGAAGCCGCCGCCCAGGACCTCGTCGAGTCCCTCGATGTACGTCGAAATTTTCTTCGTCTCCATTCAGCTCTTCCTCCAGTGGGACCGGGTCAAGCTGATCTGACACGGCCGTCCAAATCGCTTCAACTTCCATTCGAAGTCGGCATCGAGTCGGATCCGGAGCATCTCGGCGAGGACGAACGTGCGGACGCAGTGGACTGGGAGCCCTTCGTCGTGGCGGACCGTGCACACGCGGCGATACGGGCACCGATCGCCGATCTCGGCATGGACTGTGTCGGCGTCGCCTTGGAACACGCTGTCACTCCCGTCGAAGAGGCCGGAGGCATCCGCGGCTTTGGTGAAGGCATCGCAGGCTTCCGTCGCGTTATCAGACCCACGGAACGTGGGGAGGTTCACGAGCATGAACTTCCGGAGCCCTTGCTCGACCACGGTCCGCATGAAGAGCGGCGCGTTGCCCAACGATTCCGCGGCCCGAAGCATTCCGGGCACGACCTGCTTCGCGGCCCGCTCCATCGCCATGAGGACGAGCCCCAAATTCGCATCGTCGTAGACGAGGGCGACGAGGAGGGCCTCCTCTCCCGCCCCGAGGCTGAGCAGCTTCCCATGATCCGACTCGACAATCGCCCGCACGAACCGGCCCTGGGACAGCTGGATTGTCGCCATCTCGGAAGTCCCCACGATCGCCGCGGTCATCGCCGCGACGATTTTCGGGTCGACTCCCTCCGGGAGGGTGTGCGTCACAACGAGTCCGTCCCGACGGACGACCGCGGCGGACTTGATGTCCGTCACATGGGAGAGCTCGTCGATCGTCTCTTCGAGACGACCCCAGAGGTCCGTCACGCGGGCACCTCCTTAGCCAGGAGGATCCCGGCGATTGACTGGACGGCCCGGTCCACGCTGAGATGGATGAGGCCCATGTTCGCCTCGTTGCGCAGCATCGTCACGAGGATCGCCTCCTCCCCGGCGCCAGTCGCCATCAGCTTCCCGATGTGCGTGTCAACGATCGACTGGTTGAACGTACCCAGACCCATTTCCACGGCGGCCATCTCCGACGTCCCGACGATCGCCGCCGCCATGGCGGCGATTTTCTTCGGGTCCATGTTCTTGGGGAGCGAGTGGGCGATGAGGATGCCGTCCCTCCGGGCGATCGTCGCCCCGAAGATGCCGGGAAGTCGGCGGAGCTCTGCGAGGACCGTCTGCAGCCGAGCGGCGCCGTCCGCGGGCATCTAGCGCACCCCGATGATCATCTCGGCGAGGATCAGAAGGGCATCCCGGACGCCGCGCGACTCCGTGGCCACGGTGGGCATGACCGGAGTGTCGGGCGGAAGGTCCATCCGACGGGAGATGTCGGAGGGAGAGAGTGCTCCCGCGAGGTCGCTCTTGTTCGCGAGCACGACGAACGGAATCTTGGGCCCGACCAGATCGAGCATCTGCTTGGCCCGCGGGAGCTCGTCCGGATGGGTTGCGTCGATGACGAGGAGGATTCCGCTCACCTCTCGGGCGAAGATCTTGAAGATGAACTCGAAGCGTTCCTGACCTGGAGTGCCAAAAATCTCCGCCTCGATGCCGGTGATGTTCACGTTGCCATAGTCGAAGGCAACCGTCGTGCCCATGCGATCGATCGAGACCGACTTTTCCGAAAGCGCCTTCACGACCGTGGACTTGCCGGCGTTGAAGGGGCCCGTGACGAGGATCCGCGGGAAGTACACCGTGAGTCCTACGAGGTCCTTGAACGTGTACGGGATCCAGTTCGTCCGGATGCCCTCCTGCGCCATCTGGGAGATCCGCATCGAATTTCGGATGATCCCTCCGCGAAGGGAGGACTGGAACTCGACGACGAAATCGGACATGCCGCGGATTTCGACCAGGTCCCCTTCCGCGAGGGTCCAGTTGATGAAGAGGAAACAGATCACCGCACCCGCGGCCCGGGCAGCGTCGATGAGCTCGCGCCACAGGCGCAGCACGTCTTCCTTCGGGAACCGGTCCATCAAGAACTCCATCGAGTCGACGATGATTCGGGTAGGCTTCTCGGCCCGCGTCGCGGCGATGATCGCCTCACGGATGTTCTCGAGGCTCGAGATATCGTCGATATGGTACCGCTCCGGGCTCGGGAGGAGGAGCTGGGAGGACGTCGCATCGACCAAGACGAGCTTTGCCGGGTCGACCGACCCGAACCGCTTCATTTCCCCACGGGCGAGCTGGGGCGCCCGGAAGAAATCGACATACATCGAGCGTTCCCCCGCCCTCACGCCTTGGACGGCGAAGTTCTCGCCAAAGATTCGTTTCTCGGTCGGCTTGTCGCTGAACAGGAGCAGCGTGGAGGGTCGTGGGAAGCCGCCCTGGAGGCGGTCGTCGAGGACAGGAATCCCCGTCTTCGCCCTCGCGGTCGGTGCGCGCACCGGCGCCGTCATCATAGGCTCACCACGGTCTCAGGCAATTGGCGGAAGGGATGCCAGGCTGCGTCGACCTGGTAGCCGCGCATGTGGTGGACGCGGATCTCCCGCTCCATCGTGTCCGTGTACCGCATCTCGACGACGCCATCGACGAGGGACCGGAGGAGGTTCATCGTCATCGGTTCGTGGACGCCCTCGTGGACCGCGTACAGGATGAAACCGAGGTTCGTCTTCGCCCGTGAGGTTACGATCTGGAAGAACTTCGCGATCGCCTGCGTCGAGTTGT
>VBMC01000173.1 GCA_005879015.1 Methanobacteriota archaeon | reverse complement strand
AACGTCTCCGCGTTGATCCTGCTCCTCGTCGGGATTTTCTTCGGGGCGGACAGCGCGGGCCGGACCCTCGAGCCGAGCTACGTGGTGAAGTTCCTCACGTTCGCGCTGAACTCCGTCTGGTTCTTCGTCCTCGGCACGCTGCTCTTCGAAGGAGGGAAGGTCCTGAGCGCCTACCTGCAGCACGGGCGGGCTCCGCGCCACGCCTTGGCGGTCGCGGTCACCTTCATCGCCCTCGGTTTCATCGTCCTCGCGACGATCCAGATCCTGCAATTATTCTTCGCTCCGTACAATCCGAGCTCGGCGCTACCGCTCATCTACCTGAGCATCGGCCTCGCCATCTTCCTCGTCGCGGTGACGGGCCTCTCCTACCGGACGCGGGAACAGCGCCCCGTGGAACCGATGGAAGACGGCTGGCGGCACTGAGGGTTCGGATGGACTACGAGGCGTGGGAGCCCTTCTACGCCGAGATCTTGACCGACTTCGGGTTCTCGCAAGCCGACGACGAGGCCGTCGCACGAGATCTCGACACGCGCCTCGGCGGGAGAAGGACCACGGATCGGGAATTGCGAAGCCTCCTGGAGGACCAGGAGGTCACCGTGGCCGGCAACGGTCCGAACCTCGTTGCGGAACTCGCCGACGTCCGTGGGATCCTGGTGACCGCCGATGAGGCGACCTCCGTGGCACTCGGGCGAGGCCTTCGCCCCGCGATCCTGGTCACCGACCTCGATGGGACCGTCCCGGATCAGGTGAAGGCGAACGATGGAGGCACGATCGCGGTCGTCCATGGTCACGGAGACAACGGTCCTGCCGTACGTCAATGGGCGCCACTGTTCGCGGGCAAGACGGTGGCCACGACCCAGTCCCGGCCGATGGGAACCTTGCGCAACTTCGGCGGATTCACGGACGGCGACCGAGCCGTGTTCCTCGCGGACCACTTCGGTGCCGCTCGGATCCGTCTGATCGGATTCGACTTCGAACATCCGAGCCCGAAGGACCTCGACCCGCGAACGAAGCAACGAAAGCTCGACTGGGCCTACATTCTCCTCGGCACGCTGGGCCGTGACGAGCTCGAGTTATAGCGACGCGTTTTTGCGCGCCTTCGCCATCCGCGCGCTCAGGATCGGTTCCCGGGCGGCGCGGACCTCATCGACCCGACGGACCGCCGTGTTGTGGGGCGCGGAGTGGAGGATCTCCGGATCCTCGCCCACAATTTCCGTGAGCGCGTCGACAAAGGCATCGAGGGTCTCCTTCGTCTCCGTCTCGGTCGGCTCGATCATGAGGGCCTCCTCGACGAGGTGCGGGAAGTACACGGTCGGCGGATGGTAGCCGAAGTCCATGAGGCGCTTCGCGATGTCGACCGTGCGGACGCCCTTCGCGGCGAGTTTCGAGGCGCTCGCGACGAACTCGTGTTTCCGAAGTCCTCCGAAGGGCACATCGAGGACGCCGCTCAGCCGATGCCGCACATAGTTCGCGTTCAGGACCGCGCGCTCGGAGACCTCCCGCAGGCCGTTCCCGCCCATCCGAAGGATGTAGGCGTACGCCCGGACGAGGAGGGCGAAGTTCCCGTACCAGGCGCGGACCTTCCCGATCGACTTCGGACGGTCGTAGTCCAGGTGATAGCCGCGACCGTTCAGGTGGACCTGCGGCACCGGCAAGAACGGTTCGAGCGACTTCCGGACACCGACCGGACCCGCACCGGGACCGCCCCCGCCGTGGGGCGTCGTGAAGGTCTTGTGGAGGTTGAAGTGGACGATGTCGAAGTTCATCCTGCCGGGGGACGTCCGGCCGAGGATCGCGTTGAAGTTCGCGCCGTCGTAGTACAGGAGGCCGCCCGCGGCATGGATGATGTCCGCGATCTCGAGGACATGGTCCTCGAAGATGCCGAGGGTGTTCGGATTCGTCAGCATGAAGGCGAGCGTCTTGTCGCTCGCCGCGGATTCGAGGGCTTTGAGATCGACGCGACCATCCTTGGACGGGATCTCGACGATGTCGAAGCCCAACATGCCCGCGGACGCGAAGTTCGTCCCGTGGGCCGTGTCCGGGAGGATCACCTGGGACCGCTCCTCCCCGCGGTCCCGATGGTACGCCTGGGCCAGGAGGAGGCCCGTGTGTTCGCCTTGGGCCCCCGCGGCGGGCTGCAACGTGACGGCGTCCATGCCCGCGATCGTCGCGAGCACCCCCTGGAGTTCGTACAGGAGGCGCAGGGCACCCTGGACGGTGGACTCGTCCTGATCCGGATGGATCCGCGCGACGGTCGGGAGGGCCGCGAGTTCTTCCGTGAACTTCGGATTGAATTTCATCGTGCACGAGCCAAGCGGATAGAAGCCCGTGTCGATTCCGAAGTTCATCTGTGAGAGCCGGGTGAAGTGCCGCACCACGTCGTGGTCCGCGAGGTTGGGGAGGGCCAGGCTCTCCCGCCGCAGTTTCGGGGGCACGAGGTCCGCGAGGTCCAGCGGGAGGTCGGGAGCGGAGCGTTTCTCCATGAGGAGCGGCTCGTCCCAGTAGGCTTGTCGGAAGCTCATCTGACCGCCTCCAAGGCCGCGAGCAATTTCGCCACGGCCTCGGGCGTGTGGCGGCCGGTCGTCGCGTAGAGCGCGGCATCTTGCATTTCCGGTAGCTGCCGCGTCAGCGGCAACCCCCCGTGGATGCCTTTCTCCAGCAGGGTGCGATGGACCGCCGCATAGCCGTTCTTGTGGCGCACGACGAATTCGTTGAAGTGGGCACCTCGGAAGAGGGGAGCGGTGAAGCCGGGGATCTTGTCGATCGCCGCGGCGAGGTCCTTCGCCCTTCGAATGTTGTCGGCCGCGACCCGACGGAGCCCGTTCGCACCGAGGACGGATAGATACGTCGCCGCGGCGACCGCGAGGAGGGACTCGTTCGTGCAGATGTTCGACATCGCCTTCTCCCGCCGGATGTGCTGTTCGCGGGTCTGGAGGGTCATGCAGAACGCCCGGTGTCCAGTGACGTCTCGGGTCAGGCCGATGACGCGTCCAGGCATCTTGCGGATGTGCTCCTGCCGGCAGGCGAAGATCCCGAGCAGGGGACCGCCGAAATTCATCGGCGTGCCAAGGACCTGGCCCTCCCCGATTACGATGTCCGCTCCGAAATCGCCGGGAGGTCGCACGAGCGCCTGGGCGATCGGATTCACGCCCACGATGAAGATGCCCTTCGTGGCGGCCCGGATCTCTTGGAGCTGCTCCTCGAAGCGACCGAAGAAGTTCGGGTTCTCAGCGTAAACCCCGCACACGTCGGACGAGTCGACCTCGCGCAACTTCGCCAGATCGAGCATCCCCGTCTCGCGGTCGTACTCCACCTCGCGAACCGCGATGCCCGTTCCGACGAGGTAGTTGGCCAGGACCGCACGGCGGTTGTGCCGCAACGCCCTTGGAACGAGGAACGTCTTGCCGCCATGGAGGCGGTGGGCCATCCGCGCCGCCTCACCGAGGGCGGTCGAGGCATCGTACATCGAGGTGTTCGCTCCGTCCATCCCCGTCAGTTCGCAGATCAGGCTCTGGTATTCCCACAAGGCCTGGAGGAGCCCCTGGCTGAGTTCCGGTTGGTATGGGCATGTCGACGACGGTGCGGTTCGCCGCGAGCATCGAGGTGACGCGCCCGACGACGACGTCCTCGGGCAGACCGTCTGGAAGATCGAGCTTCGGGATGCGGACCGCGGGAGGGATGTCCGCGAAGAGGTCCTCGACGCTCCGTAGGCCCATCGTCCGGAGCATCTCGTCTTCGTCCGAGGGCATCCGGTGTCGGCTGAGCGACCGAAGCCTCTTAAGGATTTGGACTAGGCAGGCCAGGAGGAACCGATCTCATGATGTGAAACGATTCTTTGAGGGAGGAGACGGAGTCCCGTAGATCCGGAAATCCCGGACGAGCCGAAGGTCGGAGCCGATCTCGACGATGGCGGCGGACGCGAACTGGATCGAATCCTTGTACGCCTCCGTGGGTCG
>VBMC01000172.1 GCA_005879015.1 Methanobacteriota archaeon | reverse complement strand
TTCCGGTTTCTTCGCTCCAGAACGGGAAGCTCCACTTGTCGGGCGCTTCGACCACACCATCCAAGGTCATGAACAACGTCGCGGCCAAGGTGCGCTTCGCAGCCATTGATTTCCCTTCTTTCCCTTTCGGTACAATGCGGAACTCGAGGCCGGTACTTCAGTCTTCGCAGATGGGGCCATGACATGTGGTTTCGATCGCGCGCAGAATTCGTCGCTGAGGCCACCCGCGCATACCTTCGTGAGCTACGCAGAAGTAGCACGTGGTTACGGGGAAGCGCGATCGGGGAAGGTCGAGAGCTGGGCACGGAGGGATTGAGATGCGCTCCTGAGATCGACCGCAGATGCCCGAAGATCGACCCACAAATCCTCTCGTCCCGCTCCCGAGGCGTGGGCCCAGGAGGGCCTTGCTTCGAGTTCGAAATACACGCGGATGATTGCGTACTCGTCTGTTCGCTCCATAAGTGTCAATCGCAGATTCGGCTCCATGAATTCCATTGAATCGAACAGCCGCAAGTTCGGGAAACCCGCCGGAGGAGGGCGCCCAGTCTCCCGAGACGTTTCGCGGTTAATCATCGGAGCCTCGACTGCGACCGCGTCAAACCAGGTTGCTAACGCGCCGACCTCAACAGTTCGGAGGAACGGCCCGGTTGTCTCCCAAGTTCCACGCGGATGCTTGACTAGGATCTGAATCTCCAACCACTCATCCCCCCCGATTCCGTCAATCGAAGCGGATTCGTATCCGACAATTGAGAGTTTAAGCTCGGAGCCATCCGGGGAAATCAAACGCATGATGTATTTGCGAAGCTTCGACAGCGTATTAGTAGGTGTCCTCCTGGCGAAGGTTGTCTTGCTTGACGGCTCGTCTGACTCCCTCAGCTTCGAGGCCTCGGCCTACTACAAAAGGGGGGTCCACGACCCTGGGACCCGGAGCAGCCAGATGTGAGAGCCGCAGGGGGGAATTGAACCCCCGATCTGCGCCTTACCAAGGCGCCGCTATACCCCTAAGCCACTGCGGCAGCGACGCCGGCCAAAGGGTGGACGTTACTTAGGATTATCGACCGCGATCGGGGCAACACGGTCTAAGGGACCAATCATTAAGTAACGCACGGGTCTTCGCAACGTCGCGCACAATGAAAGCCTCCATCACCTCGTTCGACCTCCGTGTCCTCGTCGCGGAATGGCAGGGTCTCCTCGGTGGCCATGTCGACAAGATTTATCAGCGGGACGACGAGGTCATGTTTCGGATCAATGTCCCCGACCGCGGCAAGGTCGAGCTCTATTCGAAGGCAGGTCAGTGGCTGTGCCTCCACGAGGTCGAAGACAAGCCGGAGTCTCCGCCTCCTTTCGCACAGACGCTCCGCCGCCTGCTGGATAACGCGCGGGTGACCGCGGTCGAGCAGCGAGGGTTGGACCGAATCGCAGTCTTCCGAGTCGAACGAGGGCCCGAACGATTCGACATCGTATTCGAAGTTTTCAGCAGAGGGAATCTCGTCCTCGTCCGGGATGCGGTGATCGTCGCGGTGATGTTCCCTCAGAAATTCAAGGACCGCGACGTCCAGGTCGGCGAACGGTATTCGTATCCTGTTTCGGGCATCGACTCGCTCGACCTGGACCGCGACGGCTTCGCGAAGGCCTTGCAAAGCGCCAAGGGCCAGGTGGTCCGGATCCTCGCGACTGTATTGAATCTCGGAGGCACCTACGCAGAGGAACTGTGTCTGCGCGCGGGCGTCGACAAGGAGACTCGAGTCAAGGACCTCCAGGACCGGCAGATCGATTCGCTGTACACGGCGCTGAACAACATCGCGGTCGCGATCGACCAGGAAAGGCGGCCGGCCGTCATCCTCCAAGAAGGCCGAGCGATCGACGCGACGCCGATTGAACTTTGGCAGTACCGCGAGATGGAACGAAGGGAGTTCCCGACGTTCAATGAGGCGTTGTCCCATTTCCTGACGATTGCGGAGCCGCAGGTGGAAGTCCGAGACGACGTCGCGGCCAAGTTCGAGCGACGCATCGCGCAACAGCGGGAGACGTTGCAAAGGTTGCGGGAAGAGGCGATGCTCCTCGAGGCGCAGGCCGTCTTCCTCTACGGACATTATGCGGTCCTCGACGAACTCCTCCGGTCAATACGCGAAGGGCGACCGCCTCCGGAGCACGGCCAGATCAAAGCGATTGACCGCAAGACGCACATGGTGACGGTGGCGGTCGGGGATTTTGATGCGATCACGCTCGACTACGACAAGGATGTGACCGCGAACGCGCAAGCCTTCTACGACCGCCGGAAAGACGCGCAACTGAAAGCGCAGCGGGTCGAAGAAGCCATCGCGAAGACCCGCGAGGAGATGGACGCCGCGAAGGCGAAGGCCGTCAAGGCGGCCAAGAAACCGCGGATCAAGGCGACGAAGGCGATGTGGTTCGAGGCATACCGTTGGACGCTCTCCTCGGACGGCCACTTAATCCTCGGCGGCCGGGATGCGCGGACGAACGACCAGCTCGTGAAGAAGCATCTCAAGGAAGGCGACCGCTACGCGCACGCCGACATCCACGGTGCTCCTTCGACTGTGATCAAAGACGGCGCGAGGGCCCCGGAAACCACATTGCGAGAGGCGTGCGAGTTCGCCCTCGCGTACAGCAAGGCGTGGTCGGCCGGTCTCGCGAGCGGAAGCGCCTATTGGGTCCTACCGGAGCAGGTCTCGAAACAGGCGGAATCGGGTGAGTTCCTGCCGCGAGGGGCCTTCGTCATCCGCGGCAAACGAAACTACCTCCACGATCTGCCCGTGCGACTCGCGATCGGCGAGGTCGAGGTCGAGGGCCACCGCAAGATCATGGGAGGACCTGTTGCCGCCGTGGCCGCCCGCTCGAAGCGGCACGTCGTCCTCGCCCCAGGAAAGGAGGACCGCGAGGAGCTTTCGAAGCGTCTCGCGGCATCCTTCGAGGTTCCGATCGAGGAAATCACTCGGGCGATGCCGCCGGGCAAGGTCCAAGTCGTCGAGCAGCACGGTGTCGAGCTCAAGGCCCGTGGTACTTGACCGCCCCCCGAAGCCCTATTAGCCCGGGCCGGCCATATCCGACGCCGTTGCCTCCGCCAAAGGATCCGGAAACCGGTCCGTCTCGCCTGAAGTCGTTGCCCGAACTCCTCCTCGCCGAGTGCCTGCGGCAGGAGAATTCCACCGAGCGATGGATCAAGATTCCTCCGGAGGTACAAGAGTTGTACCGCCAGGCAGGTCGGCCTCGACCGCTGATCCGAGCTCACCGCCTCGAGAAGCGGCTCGGGACGCCGGCGCACCTATACTACAAAACGGAGTTCTACAGCCCGACGGGCAGCCACAAGGTGAACACGGCTCTCGCTCAGGCCTGGTATGCGAAACAAGAGGGGTACGAGCGGCTGACGACCGAGACGGGCGCAGGGCAATGGGGGACCGC
>VBMC01000164.1 GCA_005879015.1 Methanobacteriota archaeon | reverse complement strand
CGACGGCGGGATCGACGATGACCTTTGAGAGGTCGACGTCCACACCAACGCCCGAGGCCTGGGCCATCTCCCAGACGGCATTTCGGACCCCGCCCTCTGTTGCGTCGTGCATCGCCCAGACTCCATTGCCTCGGAGCCCCACGGAGGCGGCGGCGAGGGCGTCCTCCACGGTGCTCATGGATTCGAACAGGGCCCGGGCTCGCGAGGTCACGTCGGCACCGAGCCGTTTCTCGACGAGGTCGGGGAACGTGTTCGTTAGGATCGCCGTCGCCTCCAGGCCCGCGGTCTTCGTGACCAGGAGGCGGTTCCCGGGCCGCGCCATGTCCGCGGTGACCCAGCCGTCCTTCGGGGCGATCGCGAGGAACGTGGCGCCGCCCACCATCGGGTAGGTGCATCCTTCGTAACGGCCCGTGTGCCCCGTGACGATGGCGGCGCCATACTTTCGGCACTCGCGGTCCATCACCCGGAGCATCGTTTCGATCTGATCGTCTTCGATGTCCATCGGGAGGTTCCAGTCCATCGTGATGTACTCAGGGGCCACGCCGGAGGTCGTCAGATCCGACGCGAGGATGTGGAAGGCGAACCAGGCCGCCCGCTCCCAGCCGTATTGGGGCACGATGTAGATCGGGTCCGTCGTCGAGATCATCGCGCGGCTATCCGGGAGGCGCACGACGCCGACGTCCACGCCGTTCGCGGGGCCCACCGCGACATCCTTGCGTCGCTCGCCAAGGTGGCGGGCGATTACGTTCTCGAAGAAGGCGCGGCTCACCTTGCCCATCGGGTACTTCCGCGGGATCGGGTCTGCCAAGGGTGGAGGAACTCCTCAGGGCCCATGGCTGAAAACATCCTCGCGTTCCCTACGCCGGCATGACCCGGATCAGGTTCCAAGGGTCTATCCCTCATGCGGGATACTCTCAGCCCTTCTGGGCTCCCCGTTCGCGCCAAGGGTCGTTCGCTAATGAACGTTTGCTCCCCCGGAGGCGGGACCTGCTCGTCCCTGGACTTAGGTCGCGGCTAACAGGGTCGCGACTTCTCCCGGGTACTGGGCAACCGGCACACCGGCATCCGCGAACGCCTTCGTCTTCGACTCGGCGGTGCCTCTTCCCCCTTGGATGATGGCGCCCGCATGCCCCATCCGTTTGCCCGGAGGCGCCGTTCGTCCGGCCACGTAGGCGATGACGGGTTTCGTGACTCGCTTTTTGATGAAGTCCGCCGCTTCCTCCTCCGCGGTCCCCCCAATTTCGCCGACCAAAACGATCCGTCGTGTCTGGCGGTCCTTCTGGAACAACGTCAGGGCTTCGACCATGTTCGTGCCGTTGATAGGATCGCCGCCGATGCCGACGCATGTCGATTGACCGAATCCCGCTTGGCTCATCGCGTACACAATCTCGTACGTGAGGGTGCCGCTCCGGGAAATCACTCCGGTGTCGCCTTCCCTGAAGATGAGGTTCGGAATGATGCCCATCTTGGCCTGTCCGGGAGACGCGATCCCCGGACAGTTCGGGCCGATTACGGTGACTCCTTTGCTGCGGGCGTAGGGAATGAAGTCGAGGCAGTCGTGGAAAGGAATGCGCTCCGTGATGATCACGACGAGCTTGATGCCCGCCTCGATGGCCTCCACGGCCGCATCTTTGGCATAGGGAGCCGGAACGAACAGGATCGATGCGTTCGCCTTCCGCTTCAGGACGGCGTCCCTTACCCGGTCGAAGACCGGAACTCCTTCGATCTTCGAGCCGGCCTTCCCGGGCGTCACGCCGGCCACGACCTTCGTCCCGAAGTCCCGCATCGCGCGGGTGTGGAACTGCCCTTGATGACCTGTGATGCCTTGGACAACCACGCGGGCTCTCTTCGTCAAGAGGACGGCCAAGTCAGGGGCCTCCGGCCTTCAGCTTGACTGCAAGTTCCGCGGCCTCCTCGATAGTCTCCGCGGCTTGGCTGCCGACGGACCGGAGGATTTCCTTCGCCGCGGCTTCGTTCACGCCTTTAATGCGTGCGACGACCGGGATGGTCGCATGCATCTCGTCGAGGGCCTGTTTCACGCCCGTCGCGACCGTGTCCGCCTTCGTGATCCCGCCGAAAATATTCACGAGGATCACGGACGGGTGCGCCTTGATGAGGAGCTCGAAGGCCTGTTTGACCTTCTCCGGATCGTCGGTGCCTCCAAGGTCGAGGAACACGCCGCCTCGTCCGCCTTTCAGATTCAGCGCGTCGAGGGTCGCCATCGTTAGGCCCGCGCCATTCGCGATGACCCCGATGTCGCCGTCCAGCTGGATGAACACGATACCCTTGTCATGGGCCTCCTGCTCCAAGGGCGTCCGGTCCTGGTCCAGGCCTGCATATTCGGGATGCCGGTATTCCGCGTTGTCGTCGACCACGAGCTTCGCATCCCCCGCGACGACGCGTCCCTCGTCCGTCACCACGAGGGGGTTGATCTCGACGAGCTCGGCGTCCTCTTTCCGGAAGAGATCGTAGGCATGGCGGACGACCGCGGCGACCTGTTCACCGATGTCCTTGTCCAAGGCGAGGCCCCGCAGGAGGGACCGGACCACGTACGGCTGGAGGCCGACCATGGCGGGGATGTGCTCCATCAGGAGGTCCTCCCGTGGGACCTCCTCCACGTCCATGCCGCCCTTCGCGGTCGCCATCAGGAGCGGCTCCCTAGCGGACCGGTCGATTGTGAGGCCCAGGTAGAGTTCCTTCCTGATATGGAGGCGCTCCTCCAGGTACACCTGCTTCACGCGGTACCCATGGATGTCCATGCCGAGGATCTGGGTCGCGACCTCGCGTGCTTCCTCCAAGGTCTCTGCGGGTCGGATACCGCCGGCTTTCCCACGGCCTCCGATGAGCACCTGGGCCTTCACCATGCAGGGGAGCGGAGGATCCACGATGTCTTCCGGCCGCGACGCGAGGACGCCGCGAGGAACTGGAATCTCGTAGCGGGCGAAGATCTCCTTCGCCTTGTGCTCAAGGAACTTCATCGGGGACCGTCCCGGCGATGACGACGGTCTCCTTTAGATTTGCCTTCGCCGCCGCGTGCTTCAGATCGGGGTGCCCGTCGACATCACGAGGTCTCGGAAGGCCTTCATGATCTTCTTCGTCGTCGGCCCGGGCTTGCCATCGCCGATCGTCCGGCCGTCGACTTCGACGACAGGTGCGACTTCCGCCGCGGAACCCGTGATGAAGGCCTCGTCCGAGGCCCAGACATCGTAGAGGGTGAAGAATTGTTCCTTCGCATCCAGGCCGAGGCTCGGAGCGAGCTCGAGGACGGTCTCCCGCGTCACCCCCGGTAGGTTTGTCGACGTGAACGGCGTCACAATCGTATGGTTGCGGACGATGAAGATGTTCTCCGCGCTCGCCTCCGATACGTACCCGTGGATGTCGAGCATGAGGGCCTCGTCGGCTCCATACTGATTCGCCTCGACCTTGGCCATGATGTTGTTCAGGTAGTTCAGGGACTTGATGGAAGGGCTGAGGCTCTGAGGGGGAACGCGCCGATACGAGGACGTCACGACCTTCAGGCCGCGTTCGTAGACCTTGCCGAGGAGATTGATGCTCGGT
>VBMC01000163.1 GCA_005879015.1 Methanobacteriota archaeon | reverse complement strand
CCCTGCCAATGGTCGACGAACTGAGGACGAGATCCCAGAGCACTGGGATGTCTCAATAACAATGCTCGGTCGCTCTGTCGCACCGAGCGCGGGGTCCGGAAACCGCGCCGGAACGCGCGTGGTGGCTGGGTCGACCGATCGGACTCCGTCCGATAACGAGTGATTCGAGGCTCCTCTGTCTGATTCGTACTCGACTTGAGGACGGTTGGTGCAGCGAGGGAGAACGTGACCCGCGGGATGCAACGGATCGCGGACCAGATGAGTGCCATGGTCCAGGGACGTCTGCAGCCGCCGAGGATGGTTTTCATTCTGCGGGACGAACTGGAGGACCAATTTCGGTCTTTCCGCCTTGGGAGCCCCGACGCCGCCGGCGATGTGTCGGATTGCTTTGATCCCGGGCGGGCTCCGGCGCCTCCTTCCCCTTGAGACGGGCCTCTCATTGGAAGGAATCAGGCCCGATACCCAGGGGATTCTCCTTATGGCCCGTTTCCCCGGTGGTCTACGGGCCCATGGACATCTTGCTCAGCCTTCTCCTTCTCCTCCTCGCGGCGAGGGCTTCGGGCGAACTCGCCCAACGGCTCAAGTTGCCCGCTCTGCTGGGCGAGATCTTGGCCGGGGTGGTCCTTGGACCGTCCCTCCTAGGGCTCGTCTCGCCGGACGCCGGAATCACGCTCCTGGCGAACCTCGGGATCTTCTTCATCGTCTACCTGGCCGCCCTCGAGCTCACGTTGAAAGACGTGAAGCGATCGATCCGAGAGAGCGGCGTCTTCATCGCAATCGCTTCCTTCATGATTCCACTCCTTTCCGGAGTCGCGCTCGGGCGCTTTATCGCCTTGCCCCTCGGTTCCTCGATGTTCCTGGGGATCGCGCTTGCCTTCACGGCGCTCCCCGTGAGCATCGGCATCCTCACAGACCTGGAGCTGCTCGAGACCGACTTCGGAAGGAGCATCGTCTCGGCGGGCCTCTTGTGCGACGTCGCCGGGCTCGCGATGATCGGCGTGGTCCTGAATGTGAGCGGATCCGCCGGGTTCGAGCCCCTAGCGATGGGGATTCTCGTCCTCCGTTTCGCGGCCTTCATGGGCCTCCTCATCGCGGTTGACCGGTTGTTCCGCTACCGCCACGGAGTATTGGCGAGTTGGCTCCTCAGGGCCTCCAGGCATCTTGTCACAAAGGGGGCGACGTTCGCCCTGCCGTTCATCGTCGCCCTCGGATTCGCGTTCCTTGCGGACTACCTCGGCCTCCACTTCGTCATCGGGGCGTTCTTCGGGACGCTCCTCGTGGCCGAGCATGTCGTCGGGGACCGGGACGCGAAGGAGGTCCGCGCCGCCACGGCGGCAATCACGCAAGGATTCCTGGGCCCCGTGTTCTTCGCGTTCATCGGTCTGTCCGTCGTCGTGAAGAGCCTGGCCGACGCGCCGCTCGTCCTGTCCATCTTGGCCGTGGCGGTGCTGAGCAAGTTCATCGGTGGGTACGTCGGCGCGCGCTGGTCCAAGTTTTCCCTGCGGTACTCCGTGGCCGCGGGAATCGCGATGAACGGACGCGGGGCGATGGAGCTCGTCGTCGCGGCGATCGGACTCGAGCTCGGCCCCATCGACGAGACACTGTTCTCGATCCTCGTCCTCATGGGCGTCGTAACGACATTCCTGATGACCCTCGGCCTCAGATTCACTTTGCCACCGGACATTCGAGACCGTCTCGCGCTTCGCACGTCGACCGCCAAGCACGGATCGGGCGGAATCAACGGCGGGGCATGATTCAGGCTCGGTCTCGTGCGGATCGGCATAGTTCACTCTGCGTTGTCCCTGAAGCAATGAGAGGCATTCGCAGGCAAGGGTCATTCACGTATCTGTTGCCTGATAGGAGCCGTTCGCTTCCGTCCTCTGAATGAAACCCCTCTGGACGAACTCAAGTTTGCCTAAGGCGAACAGGTTTCGATGACGATCGGTAGAGCGCCTGTCAGCGGCCAAACTATCGCTGGCGCGTGTCGCGGGATACGCTCATCGCTTTCGGAAAGCGTTCGCGGCCCTCGTTCTCAACCTCATCCCGCACATCCCATCCCGAACCTGTGAGTCCCCAAGGCGTTTGCGGCGGTGCTTACGAAGGGGAAGTCGGGTTGTCGGAGTACCGCTTGCTGAACGAGCCCCGTTGGACGAGGAGGCAACCACGTGCAGACAGAGGGCTCTAATGGGAGTTATCGCTTCTACCGGTCGATGTCCCGCGGCTTCAGGGTTCGCGAGAGACTCGCCCTGACGTCCTCGGAGCGGAGTGAGCTCGAGTCCACCGGGCCGAGGTCGACTTGCGCGAAGGCGAGGATGAGCTTTGAACGGAAGGGCTCCGAGCCAGAGGCCCAGTTGCTAGAGGGAAAAGCGCACTTCACGAGGTTGCATCGGGTTTCCGTGATTCTCGCCGCCGCCGGTCTGATTGCCTCGTTGTTGCTCGTGGGACAGGCGGGTGCTGAGAGCAACGGTTCGGCGGCAAGGGCCGTTCCTCGCCCCTTCGCATGGACGCGGCTAGTTGACGGAACCACGCCTGGACTCCAAGGGACAGATCCGGTGTATGTTCAGGAGGCGGCTACCCTAGTCGAGGAGAACCAGAACCCTGCGAACTCGATCGCGAGCCTCTCCGCGACGTTCGTGCTTCACACCAGCCCTTACGGCATCGGGTACGAATTGAACGGCCTCAGCGACACCGGAGATTGGTACCAAGGGGGAGCCTTTTACAATTGGCCAGGCTGTCCGTCGGGGTTCGTCTTCGGCTACGAGATCTGGAACAATGCGGGCGCGTCCATCGTCGGCCCCACCTGCGACATCCCGAACCCCTTGTCTGCGGGGGACACCGTCGAGCTCGGCCTCTCCCTGAACTGCGCGCAAGGCGGCGTTGGAAGCTCCTGCCTGTCCTTCAGGGACGTGACCACAGGGAACGGGGGCGTCGTCACAGGCCCCCAGCCCGACGGGACGGCCGTTTACTTCCTCAACCTGGATCGAGCGGCAGACGCCAACGGCTACTTCACGGGTCCCATGACGGAGGTCCTGGACGAGACATCGAGCAGCTGCGGTCGCTACGCATCGATGCCGACCGTCAGCTACGTGATCCACGTCCGCGGGGTGATGGTAAGCGCGTACATTCCCTGGTCCGACGAGTTCGCCGTCGGCCCCTTCGGGATTTCTCCATGCTACTCCTACACGAGTCCGATCGTCCAAGTCCTCGCCTCGCCGGTCTCGCAGTATGCCGAGGCGACGGGCGGCAGCAGCTTCGGGCCGCACTGGGAGGCGGGCCAAGACTGGTCTGCGGCGATGGGCATCACGGACGCTTGGCGTTTCCAGACGGACGTGAATCCGCTGCGCCTCTCCCTCTCCCTATCCCGGTCCTCCGTGGACGTAGGACAAAACCTGACTGTCATCGGCACATCCTCGGGAGGAACGCCGACGTATTCGTGCCGATGGTCCACGAACGGGATGGCCGAGCCCACGTCGGCTTGCGTCTGGACGAAGGTGCCCGCAAGCGCCGGACTCCTCACCATCTCGGGCTACGTAGTGGACGGGCTATCCGACTTTGGCTCGGGTGGGTACACCTACACGTGGATTGGGCTTCCGCCCGGATGCGACGGAACGACGGCGACGCTCCACTGCACACCGTCCACGCCGGCCGCAACAGGGGTCTTTCCGATCCGGGTGCTCGTGACCGATAGCAACGGTTATGCCGCGCCTTCGCCCGCAACGAATGTAACCGTAAGCTCGGACCCGACCGTGACCCTGTCTGCGACGCCGGAGTCCGTCAACTTCGGCCAGGCGGTCACCTTCGCGGCCGCGGGCGAGGGAGGTCTGGCCCCGTATCGGTACGCGTGGTCCGGCCTCCCGAAGGAGTGCCCGACGCGGACCGGCGCGGCCAACCTCTCTTGCACGCCGGCGGACGCCGGCGATTACGTCGTGACCGTCCAGGCGACCGACATGAACGGGGCAGGCGCGTCAACCCATGTCCATCTCGAGGTTCGCCCTGGGTTCATCGGGATGCCCGTGCCCTTGGGATACCTAGTCGCCTTCGGCACGCCGACGGCGATCGTCCTCGGCGCGATCGTGGCCCTTCGCTCCTTCAGGCGGAGAACGAAAGGACGTCCGCCGGATCAGCGACAAACACCGAATTCGTAAACTGTGACTCCGTCCCATGGCCCTGTTTCGGGACCCGCGCCTCCGCGAAAGATGCAGCCAATGTGCCGCGGCCATACTTGCTTTCACACGATTTACTAAACCTCTGGCGGATCGTATCCCCATCCCGGCGGCCGATACAAATTC
>VBMC01000162.1 GCA_005879015.1 Methanobacteriota archaeon | reverse complement strand
GGCCCATTGTCACCTGTCCGATGCACGGATGGGAGTACGATGTGAGGACCGGGGCGAACACGATCAACCCTGCCGCCCGGCTCAAGAGGTACGAGGTCCGCCTCGACGGGGACGATGTCCTCGTTGGTGCGTGAGCCGGCTCGCACCCAGACCTCCGACCGGTCAAGCTTAACCCTCACCTCGGGTTCCACAACTGCTTGGCCACCAACCTTCTCTGGTTGTTCCTCACCGCACTCGCCGTCCTCGGGCTCATCCCGAACGGGATTTCCCTCGTGCAGGGGTTCCGCTTGCGAGGACACGTGCGCCGCGCGATGCGATTGGCTTTCGGCGGGTTCCTTCCGCCCGCGGTCGTGATTCTCCCGGTCCGCGGCATCGACCCGGGATTTGACGACAACGTCCGGGCGATTCTTCGGCAGACCTACCCAACGTACCGTCTCCTCGTCGTGTTGGACGACCCGGGAGATCCCATCGCCGATCGCGTGCGCGCGATTACTCCGGAGTCATCGCGGGTCCTTCCGATATCCGGCCTGCGCGGGACTGGTTGCGTCAGCTCGTCCAACCGCTCGCCGATTCGACCGTCGGGGTGGCGACGGGGTTCCGCTGGTACGTACCGCCAACGCCGACGTTTTGGTCTCTCGTCCGCACGGAGTGGAACGCGGTGAGCGCAAACGTGTTGTTTGACCCCCGACGTGCCTTCGCCTGGGGCGGATCCTGTGCGGTGCGCCGCGACCACCTGCCGGTCTTGCGGCTCGCGGACCGATGGCGGGAGGTGCTGAGCGACGACTTGGTCCTCTCGCAGGCCGTGCGGGATGCGGGGCTCAAGATCGCGTATGCCCCCGGGGCCCTCGTCCCGACGTTCGAGGGAGCGACCCGGGCGATTTGTCTCGAGTGGTGCGTTCGCCAAATGATGATGGCCACTCTGTACCTGCCCATCGTCCGCCGATTCGCCGCGGCGTCCTTCGCCGTCTTCGATGGGTCCGTGATCTTGGGCCTCGCGTCGTTGATCCTCGCGTCGGCCTTGGGTCCGTCCTACCTGGTTCCCGCGATTCTCTTCCTCGCGCCTCTCCCGGTCGCGGTCGCCAAGGCGTCCGTGCGGCGATGCGCCTTGTTTTCCGCGGCCCCCTCCGTTGCCACGGCATGGAAGGTCCCCCCCTGGCGGGCGGCGATCGCGGCCCTCGCGGTCCCGTGGGTGATGGCGTGGGGCCTCGTCCGCACCCGGCGATTGACGTCGGTCCGGTGGCGGGGCCACGTGTACGACGTGAGGGACCCACAGAGAATCCGGCTCCTCGATTCGAGACGAGCGCCAGGGCCCGAGTCAAAAGACCCGTCGCGGTGATTCCGCGCGATGTGGAGGACCACCGGTCCCTTCGCCACTATGGCTGCGGCTTCACACCGTCCGTGGCCTGCTCCGAGCGCTCCCGCAGCTGCTCCTGGAATTTCGCGAGTTCCGACAGAATCCCGTTGCGTCGTTCGCTCTGCCGTAGCGTGCGGGCCATGGAGAGGGCGGGCGGTACCAACGCGAAGAACAGGACGATCAAGATGATGGCCGCGGTCAGGCTGACATGGAAACCCTGCAGGATAATCAGCAGGACGATCACGATCGACGGAGGCAGGAAGAAAGCGGTGAACACGCCCTCGATCCGAACGAGCGGCTGGCGCGCCTGGCTTTGCATCGCCAACACCTCCGTGTCCGAGTAGCTCTTCGCAGTCGTGATCATTCGCTCGTGTCGGCGCGCGAACCGGTCGCGGACGACCCTCATCGCCTCCTGGTAGCCGCGGGATTCCGCGCGGAACACGCGGATCGACCCGGGCGTGAAGCGGATGAGGATTCGGCGCCCCTCCTTGGTCTCGATGCCGATTCCGGTGTGGACGAGGGTCCCCGCGGACGACGCGAAGGGCGACAGGAAGGAGCCCGCGACCTCGTAACTCCTCGGATACACGTCGCGGACGTTGGACCAGGGTATGTATCGGGGCCCACCCGCCATGCGACGCCACAGGGGCAGCGAGATCTCGATTCCGTCTTCGAAGACATAGGTCGGGTTCGGTTTGAACAGAGCCATCGCGAGGAGGACGACAGCCAGAGGTGCGAAGCAGAGGCCCCCGAGAGGCCACAGGCCTTCGGGTCCGGCGACGAGCGGTCCGATCCCGAATGTCACGACGAGGACCAGGAGGAGCAGTGCGACCGCCATCGGGTTCGCGGGGATTGGGCGGTAAGCGTACAGCAGGGCACCGCGTCCTCCGCTCTCCATGCGGACGCGCGAAATGCAGCCTCGGCTAAAAGGGCTCCTGACGTTCTGGTCGACTAGGTCACGCAATTACAGCCGACAATCGCGAAGTAGGCGAAATTGAATCCCAGCGTGAAACCGAAGAGACCGTTTGCGGCCGCGATCCAGCGGCCCCCGCGGTCGATCGGGTTGGTGCTTGTCCGCGGACTGGCGAAGGTCGCTGGCAGGGTGACTAGGCCGGCGGTCACATATGCGAAGACGACAGCGTACTGTAACAAGGAAGGAAAGCGGTGATAACTCACTTCGTTGTCTGCCCAAAATGTGAACGCGCCGACGCAAAGCAGGAAGATGCCCATGACGAGAGCCGCGGACGGAGGAATGAAGGAATCGCGACCGGTCCGTCTCCTCCGGATTTGAACGAGGCATAGCCCCGCGACTCCGACCGCGGCCCCGGCCCAGAGGAGGGCAAGCAGAAACCAAAGCGGTCGAGCGCTGCACGATCTGGAGGGAGGAAAAGCCCCGGGACAGTAGACCATCGGGTCCAGCGCCCACACGTCGATCATCAAGAGACTAAGAATTCCCAACGCAGCGATAGAGAAGAGAGCGACGATTCGCCACTCTGTTGGGAACCGACCCGCGCGTTGCGGGGGCATCGGGCCGCTCACGACGATGCATTCTTCCTTTCTTGGAATAATACTTTGGAGACCATTCGCCGTTTCCCCAACAAACCCTTTTCCCGCCGGGCCTTTACCGACTCCGTTGCTCGCCCTCGGGATCGAAGGGACCGCCCACACGGTCGGCGTCGGGATCGTCGACGAGACGTGCCGCATCCTCGCGAACGTCTACGACATGGTGAGGCCCGAGAAAGGCGGCATCCATCCACGGGAGGCGGCGAACCATCACGCGGAGGCGGTTGTCCCGCTGATTCGAAAGGCCGCGGATGTCGCGGGGATCGACCTCGGGGACCTCGATCTCGTCGCGTTCTCGCAGGGCCCCGGCCTCGGCCCCTGCTTGCGGACCGTTGCGACGGCGGCACGGGCCCTCGCCATCGCCCTCGATCGACCGATCGTCGGGGTGAATCATTGCGTCGCCCATCTGGAGATCGGCCGCGGCGTCACCGCCGCGAAGGACCCCGTCCTGCTCTACGTGAGCGGCGGGAACACGCAGGTCATCGCCTTCGCCCGAGGCAGGTATCGGGTGTTCGGAGAGACGCTCGACATCGGGATCGGCAACATGCTCGACAAGTTCGCGCGGGAGTGCGGCCTTCCGTTCCCGGGCGGTCCAATCCTCGAGAAGCTCGCGCGCGACGGGAGGACCCTGCTGCCGTTGCCGTACAGCGTGAAGGGCATGGACGTCGCGTTCAGCGGCATGCTCACCGCGGCCCTCGCCCTCCGGAAGCAGGGGGCTTCGATGGAGGACGTTGCGTTCTCGATCCAGGAGATCGCCTTCGCCATGCTGACAGAGGTTACGGAACGGGCGATGGCCCATCTAGACAACGACGAGGTCCTCTTGGGCGGCGGCGTTGCACGCAATCGGAGGCTGCAGGGAATGATCGACCGCATGGCCGCGGACCGCGGGGCGCGGATGTTCG
>VBMC01000161.1 GCA_005879015.1 Methanobacteriota archaeon | reverse complement strand
GGCCGCTCGAGCAAGCTCCTCGGCATCAACCAGGGATTCGCGATTGTGTCGTACCTGTTGATGGGCGCGATCCTCGGGATTTGGCTCTGACAAAAAACCTCGGAAAAGTCAACGCCGGACCCACGCTTGTAGGGCCAGAGGGATCCGACATGTCCCTGCGAAACGTACCGCGGCCCTTCGACCTGCACTGGGGAAGAGGCGTGACCACCGAAGCTTCCTCGGCGATCACGCCCTTTCATGAACCGACGATCCAACTCCTCCCCTTCGAGGACGGCTCGATGTCTCTCCGATTCTGTGCGTACCACAGAGGGTCGTTCGCGCGGATGCCTTTGATCGTCAGAGAGGAGAATTTGGAAGCCCTCTCGAAGGAAGTCAAGAGGAGCCCACAAATCCGAAAATTGCTGAAGAGGCTCGTCGATTGACGTTCGGAAAGCGAGCACTCCGCCTAGACTCGTTCGACGTCGATGCCGACCTTTCGGACGACGTCCAGGCCCTCGTCGGAGCGGTAGGTCGCTCGGTAGTAGACTTTCGAGACGCCCGAATTCACGATCGCCTTGGCGCATGTGACGCAAGGTTGGGCGGTGACGAAGACCACCTTCCGGGGATCGTTGGCCCGCACCTTGATGAGGGCGTTCACCTCCGCGTGGACGCAGCCACAAAGTCCCTGTTGGTCCGCGCGACAATCGTCATGGGACAGTCCTTTCGCGGTCCCGTTGTAGCCGAATCCGTAAATCTGCGTCATGTCCTCCGAGGTGATGACGCATCCGACCTGGAAACGCTTGCACGTCGCCCTCCTCGTGAGCGACATGGTGAAGTCCATGATCAGGCTCTCGAGGCTCGGTCGTTCGATCTTCCCCATCAATTGGCCTCCGGGCCGAGAGCGGGGGAACCCGGCGCTCGCCTTAAGGTTTCGGAACTTTGGCAGTTGCGGACTCCCACGTCGCAAAGGATTATCCAAGATTGACTCCGATGGTCTGGCAGGACGAGCGGAAAGGATGTCGACTCCTCATCGGGTCGCACCGTTTGGAACTTTGTCATCGGAGGTCCGAGACCGGGTGGAGACAGAGGGAGAGGACTTCGGACCGTTCCTCGAGGTCGGTTCTGTGAAGTCGAGTTTCGCGCCGCCTAGGAAGGACACCCAGAATTAGGGATTGCGGCCCAGCCGGAACCGGCGGCTTCCCATGGGCCGCCTCGATTCTTTCCGCCGCCGGTCGAGCAGGAACCAGGCGATTCCCGCCGCAGCGGCGAAGGAAAGGACGGCGGTAACGACTAGCGATCGCGGGAGGTCGCTCCCCGCGGGCATGATTCCCCCATCCGCGGACACCGTGACGGCCACGGTCGCCGTTTCGATGTTTCCCGCTCCGTCCGTCGCGCGCGCGTAAATGGTGTGGTCTCTCTCCGTCAAGTTGACCGTCGCGGTCCAAGAAGCGGTCCCCGAAGCTTTGGTCCAACTCAGCCCGTCCGTGCTCACCTCGACCAATGCGAGTCCCACGTTGTCCGATGCGTTTCCCGTGACCACCGTCGGTCCCGCGGGGAGGCTGGACCCTGCGACAGGGGAAAGGATTTGGATCGAGGGCTTGGTCGTGTCCGTTCCAACGCTGGATGCCTTCGGCGTCGCGGGAACCAGGGGGCTCCGCGGGCCTTCTCCGATGGAGTTCACGGCAGCGACCTCGTAATAATACGTCACGCCGTTCGTCAGGCCGCCGTCGAACAGGGAGAGGGCGCTCGCTCGAGCGAGGACCACCAGGCTGTCTCGGGAGACGCCGCGATAGATCGTATAGTTCTTGATGGGAGAGCCGCCGTCCGCGGCCGGAGCGGACCATCGCAACGTGACCACGCCGCTCCCGGCCGTGGCCGCGAGATTCCGTGGCACGCTCGGAACCGAAGGACCTGCGGTCGGAGACGCCGAAGCCTCATTTGACTTCGTTCCCTCGCCGACGCGGTTCACGGCCGCGACGCGATAGTAGTACCTCGCGCCATTCGTGAGACCTGTGTCGGTGTACGTATCCACGTTGCCCAACGTCGTGAAGAGCGACGTTTGTCCTGACGTCGTCCCCCGGTACACTCGATAGTTCGTCACTGGCGCTCCGTTGTTCGGGGCACCCGACCATTGGATCGTCACGTTCCCGTTCCCGGGGATGGCCTGGAGGTTGCCCGGAGAGCCCGGGACGGTCGCGGGTTTCGCGGAGACTTCGCTCGACGGCGGGCCCTCTCCGATAGCGTTGACGGCCGTCACCACGTAGTAGTATCGCTGCCCGTTGGTGAGGCCCGTGTCCGTGTACGTGGTCACGTTGCCCAGGGGGACGGGGAAGGATCGGTTGCCGCTGTTCGTCCCTCGGTACAGGGTGTAGCCCGTGATCGGCGACCCGCCATCCGAGGACGGCGGCGACCAGATGAGGGTCATTGTGCCGTTCCCGGGGGTCGCCACGAGGTTCCGCGGGGCCTCCGGAACGCTCGGTCCCGCCACAGGCGTCGCCGAGACTTCGTTCGAGGAGCCGCTTTCACCATTCACATTCACGGCCGTCACGTAGTAGTAGTAGGTAACGCCGTTCGTCACCGAGGTGTCCGAGTACGAGAACACCGCTGCGATCGTCGTTAACAACGACTCGCCTCCGGATGCCGTTCCCTGGTAGATCCGGAAGTGCGTGATCGGCGAGCCGCCGTCGGAGGACGGCGCGAGCCATGTGAGAGTGATCTGGGCATCGCCGGGGGTGGCGTTCAACTGCCTCGGGGGACTCGGGACCGTCTGGCCGGACGTTGGCGTGCCGGACGCTTCATTCGACCGCGGACCTTCCCCGACCGCGTTGACGGCTGTGACCTTGTAGTAGTAAGTCTGCCCATTCGTGACAGCGGAATCCGTGTACGAAAGGACGTTGGGAAGGGTGGCCAGGAGGGAGAGTTGCCCGGAGATGTTCCCCCGATAGACCTTGTAGTTCGTGATCGCGGAGCCGCCATCGGAAGAGGGAGACGACCACGCGAGGGCGACCGTCGCATCCCCCGCCACG
>VBMC01000160.1 GCA_005879015.1 Methanobacteriota archaeon | reverse complement strand
TGCCGAGTCGACCCGGCTCGGACGATGGCAGGCCTCAGCCGCCGGTCGTCACGAGGCCTTCGTGCTCGCGCCAACTCCGGTACAATTCCTCGATCTCGTATGGAGGAGCGTGGCACGAGAGGTATCGAAGGCGTGCCTTCCCGACGTTACGGATGCCGTGCGTGGACCCCGCCGGGAAGTACACGGCCGTATCGGGTCCCAAGATCTTCTTCTCGTGGCCGGACACCACTTCTCCCCGGCCCTCGAGAATGTAGTACATCGACTCCACCGTGCGGTGCTCGTGGAGCCGCGTGCTCCCGCCCGGTCGGACATCGACGACCGTGATGATGAATTTCCGGGAGCCGACGTTGGTCGGAGTGATGAGCTGGTAGGACAGGCTCCGGTCTCCCTTGAGAGCCTTCGCCTTCTTGCGTGGTACGACCTTCATGGCCCCGCCGTCGTCCGCAAGGTCCGTAGGGCATTTGGAGTTTCCGTATCTGCGGGCGCCGCGCAAGGGTTAAAGGGAGTCCGACAGGTTCGCGGCGCGATGGTCCGCGTCGAGGTCCTCGCCTACACGCCGACCGATTTTCTCGAAGAGAAGGATGTGACCATCGGACGGTGCCGCGATCTCGCCGAGAAGTACGCGGTCACCTGGGTGGACGTCGTCGACCCGAACGAGCGCACGCTCGAGGAGCTCGGGACGTTGTTCGGTTGCCACCCGCTCGCACTCGAGGATGCACAGAACCGGAAGCTCTCGCCGAAGGTGGACGAGTACGAAGACATGGTGTTCGTCGTCGCTCGGGCGATCGTATGGGCCGAGGAGATCGATACCGATCAGCTCTCCCTTTTCGTGGCCAAGAAATTCGTCATCACGATTCACGGTCCGGCCTTCCCGTCGCTCGAGGACGTTCGCATCCGGCTCCGCAAGAAAAACCCCAAGATGTTGAAGTCCGATGCGGACTTCCTTGCCTACACCATCCTCGACACCCTCGTGGACTCCTACTTTCCGCACCTCGACCGGTTTCAATCGTTGCTCGACCAGCTCGAAGAGGACATCATCGAGAGACCGAGCGGGGAAGGCATCTCCCGGCTTCACCAGCTTCGCTCCGATGTCGTCCGCCTGCGGAACTCACTGCGACCCCAACGGGACATGTTTTCCCTCCTGGGCCGGTTGGAGATCGCCATCTTCCGGAGCGAGACCCAAATCTATCTCCGGGACGCGCAGGACCACATGATCAACGCCCTCGACACCCTCGACGCGAACCGCGAAATCATCGCGAGTCTCATGGAAACCCAGGCGACCCTGGTGTCGAACCAGATGAGCGAGGTGATCAAGGTGCTCACGGTCATCTTCACGATCACGTTGCCCATCGCGATCGTGTCGAGCGCATTCGGGATGAACGTGTCGTTCTACGGGTTCAACGAATCGGTCGGCTTGTACATCGCCGTGACCTTGATGGCGGTGCCGACCGTCGCCCTCACGTTGTGGATGTGGAGAAAGGGCTGGTTCTGAGACCATGGCACGAAGACGAGCTACCGCGCGGAGCGAGTTCGGATTCCGGCGAGACCGATGACGCCCTGGAAGTATTCGGACGACCCCTATCGGGACTACACCCGCACCGCCTGGAATGAGTCCGCGCAAAAGTACACGAAGCTGCTCCGGAATCTCGAGCCGTACGGGTTCGATCTCCTGGCCCGCGCGGACCCGAAGGTTCGGGAACGGTGCCTGGACATCGCGACGGGTCCGGGCGAGCCCGCGATGAGCCTCGCCCGCATGGTCGGGTTGGACGGCAAGGTGACGGGCATCGATCTCTCGGAGCACATGGTCGAGCTAGCCGCCGAGGCCGCGAAAGCGCGTCGAATCCCAAATGCCGAATTTCGCGTCATGGACGCGGAGAAGATGGACTTCCCCGACGAAACGTTCGACCTGGCCGTGAGTCGATTCGGCTTCCAAATTTTCACCAATCCCGAAACGGTCGCGAAGGAAACGCTACGGGTCCTCGCGCCCAAGGGCCGCA
This sequence comes from Methanobacteriota archaeon, assembly GCA_005879015.1. Taxonomy (GTDB): domain Archaea; phylum Thermoplasmatota; class Thermoplasmata; order RBG-16-68-12; family RBG-16-68-12; genus RBG-16-68-12. Next base: position 1,195 of record VBMC01000160.1, on the reverse strand, counting down.
TCGGCGTCGCGATATGGAGCACGGCAGAAAAGGCCTTCGCGATCCATGCCGTCGTCGGCCCGATGCTCGAGTTCGCAGAGCCGGATGAGACCGGGTACCTGCCGACTCCGTACGAGCTCGGTGGACCCGGAGAGATGGTGAAACTGTTCGAGGACGCGGGATTCCACGAGACGAAGGAAGTGCGGAAGACCCACACGATGGCTTTCAAGGACGAGGACGAGTACATCGACGTGTTCGTCGAAGGGACGCCTTTGGGCCATTCCATCCGAGAAGAGGACCCGCCGGTGCAGCAGAAGATTCTCTCCCGCACGCGGGAAAATCTGCGCCGATGGCGGACGCGAAAGGGGATCGAGATTCCCTGCGAATGCGTGATCGTCACCGCTCACAAATGAGAGAGCGGTTCCTGGCCCGAGGTTTGTCAACACGCGTCGCCCGCGTTGACAAAGCCTCTTTCCACCCACCCTTGGCTTGAGACGGCAACGCCCACCGACCTAGCGGACGCAGGATGGAGACGGTCTTGAGAGCGAAACCGGCGCGACGGCGTTCGAGCAACACGATGTATCTCGTGATCTGGTGGATGTCGAAGTCCCCCTACGCGGCCGTCTTCACGAATCGCGTGGCGGCTGAAGCCGCAGCGAACGTGAGGAACGCGATCCTCGTCGCGATCAAGGGCCCTGCCACGAAGGTGGAGGAAGTCGTCGACTGGTACCGTCGGGATGAAGAGGGCCGTCCGATGCCGGCGGAATGGCGCGAGCTGATGGAGCAGATCCACGTGCAATGGCATGCCAAGCCGTTCGCGCGACCCGGCGCTATCACGTCTGACCTGTCGGCGGTCTCCGATCCTGCCGAAGCCTGAATGGGAAGAGATCTCTGGCTGATGCCGAACTCCAAAAAGGAGTGGATTAGACGTTCGCGATCGGGAAGCAGAGGCCCTTTCTACCTTGCCAAGACCTCCAATTATTGATGACGTTCTTTAGGAGGTGATCCATCTGCAGGTTCCCCTACAGATACCTTGTTCACGTGCTCCCCATGTCGCCATGGGGCGTGGACTGTATCATCATCCGACGCACGCGTCGGAGCCCGGCGTGCAGTCTCTGAGGGTTCCGATCTTCTGATCGGCCTTCCCTGCGGATTGTCCGCACCTGCGCATTTTTACATACGCGCGAATCGCGCATGTATCGCAGGATCCTCGGAG
>VBMC01000012.1 GCA_005879015.1 Methanobacteriota archaeon | reverse complement strand
CCGCTCGACCTCGCCGATCTCGAAGGCGGCCTCCCCTTCCTGGAACGACCTCTCGAACTTCGTCGCGTCGGCCCCGACGTCGGCGAAGACCTGCAGGAGCTCCCGGGCCTTATCGCGGACCTCCGCGACCTCTTCGAGTAGGACCCGCAGGTCCGCGATGGAATCGGATGCGTGAATCGCCGTGTCCAGCGCCTTGACGTAGTCGCCATCCGAGTACGCCTTGCGGCTGTCGGCGACGAAGCCGACGACCAGCTCCGATCCCTTGCCGAGCGCGCGGAGCTTGCCTTCCACGCTGTCGACGGCCTGCTTCGCGATCGCCTGCTTTCGAACAGTTTCTCCGCGGACCGGGTGTCGGTCCCTTCCTTCTTCGCCCGGAGGACGCTCTCTTCGAAGCGCTTCATCATCGCGGCGATCGTCTGGTCCCGTTCCTTCGTCGCCTCCACGTCAGCCTGGGCGACGATGTCGAGGGCCTCGTCGAACTGCCCGAGCCGATGCGCGCGTTCGGCGCTTTCGAACAGGGCCCGCGTCCGTTCCAACGGAGCGTTCATTGCCTCGGCGTCGGCGAGGATGTCTTGGATCTGTCGCAGGGCGGCCTCCGTCTCGTCGCCCTGCCGTTTGCGCGTGTCGAGCTGGCTCTTGAGTTGGAGTGAGAGCTCCGCGGCCTGTTCGACCTCCCCGGCCTCGAGGTGGCCGCGCGCCCGGACGAGGGTGTCGCTCGACCCGGCGAGGTCGACGCCCTCCAAAGAACCCAGGAGTTGCTCTGAGGCCATCAACGAGGAGGCCAGCCGGTCCTTGATCAGGGCGGTGAATTCGTCCTCCGTGCGCTGTGCGAAGGCGAGCGCCTTGTCGTAGTCCTTTGCCTTCATCGCCTCCTTGGCGTCGGCGAACACCTGGCGGAGGTGCGGCGCCGCGATCCCAAGTCGCTCCGCGAGCTCGAGCCGGCCCCGGGACGAAAGGATCTTCTGTGCCGAGGAGTACAGGGCGGTAAGCTTGTCCGTCTCCGTCCGGGCCGCGCCCGCGAGCTGCACGGCGCGTTCGAGATCGAGCTGCTCGAACGCCTTCTTCGCGTCGACGAGCATCTCCACGACCTTGGACACGTCCACGTTCCTCTTCTTCGCCTCCGCCACGAAGGCCGCGGCGGTCGCGATCGCGTTGTAGGCCTGGCGGTGCATCGCGCTCGCCTTGCTCGCGCGCTCGTTCCCATCATTCAGGAGGCGCAACCCTTCGTGGTAGTTCTGGACGCCGAAGGCCATGCGCGCGCGGCGCACGAGGTCGTTCAGGTCGTCCACTTCGATCTTGAGGCCCTGGGCAGCGCCGATCCGTCCGCGGACGAGACTGACCAGGGTGTCCGTGATGCCGGCGAGGGCCGCGGTCGCCTTGTCGCGCGTGGCGACGATCTCCGCGACCTGGCCTCCGCCCAGGTATGCGTTCAGTTCCCGGTGCAACGCCTCGAGGGCCGTGACGTTCGCCCCCACATCGACGCCGACCCGCACCGCGAGGGCCAGGTCGGCCACGATCTCCTCGGCCCGCGTCCGGACCCGTGCCTCGACGAGCCTCTGACCTTCCGCGACCGCCTTGAACGCCCCCTCGAAATCCTGGGACGCCATCGAGGCGTCCGCCCGGTTGACGAGGGCCTTCAAGCTGCCGCTCTCGTCGCCGAGGTGGGGAAGGGACGTCCGCAGGGTCGAAATCTGTTTGGCCGCGAGTTCGGCGAGTCTCCGCTCCGCCTTGCCCTGGAGTATCGTGGTGAGATCGAGTGCATGTCGGTAGTCGTCCGACTTCGTCGCGACAATGGCCTCTTGAAGGAGCTTCGACGGCTCCGAGAGATCGACCCCGTTCTGTTCGCCCAGCGTCAGGATGAACTCGGCGCGCTCGATCGCCTCCAAGACCCGTTCCCGCTCCGCCCGTCGAAGCTCGTCGAAGGCGGACTGGACCGCCTTCTCGACCTCGGGCGGATTCCGCTCCTGGTACGCTTGTCGAGCCGCCTCGGAGAGCTTGCGTGCACGCGCGGTCTGGACACCGAAGCCCTCGACCTCCGCGAAGGACCGATGGAGTTCCTTCAACCGCGTCTCGACCTTGCGGTACCGGTCCAGGATCGCGTCGACGGCCACGTCGGCGCGCTTCGCGTGCGCGATCGCCTCCTGGAACGCGCCTCGTCGGATCGCCTCGCGGGCCGTGTTCAGGTCCTCGAACGGGCCTTTCAGATCCACGCCCATGTTCGCGGCGGCCGCGAACTTCTCGCGGGACGTGCCGAGCACGGCGACGACCCGCAGGAACTGGGCCTGCTGGACCGCTTGGAACCCTTGCTTCGCGAGCTGGGCCCCTTCTTGGTAACTGCCTTTCTTGATCGCAGTCTCCGCGCGGGTGAGCACCTCCTGGGCGACGGCCGGGTCGGCCCCCATCGCGCGCGCTTCCTGGAGGATGCGGGAGAAGTCGCTGGCCCGTCCGTCCAGGGACCGTTGGAGGGCTTTCTCCGATTCGGCCCGGCTCTGGTTGACGGCGTTCTTCGCCTTCTCGAAATCGAGGTTGGTCACGTCCCCGCGGGCCCGCTCGATGAGGTTCGCGGGCTTCGTCGTGTCCGCGCCGAGCTCGTTTGCCGTCCGGACGAGGTCCTCCGCGACCCGGATCTCCCTCGTCATGGCGGCGGTCATGTCCTCCCGGATCGTATCGAGCCCTTCCTTCGTGAAGTCGAGGGCGCTCTGGAAGTCGTTGTTCTCCATCGCCGATCGAGCCCGCGAGAGGAGGTCTTCGATCGGTGCGACATCCTGGCTCATGTTCTTCGCCGAGAGGATGAGAGCTTGGGCCTTGGAGAAGGAGGACGACAGATGTTCCTGGAGGATCTTCTCGCTCCGTTTCCACGCCTTCTTGGCGTGGTCGATCGCCCCTCCGAGGTCTTCCGCGGCGAGGGCGCCTTCCGCTTTCGCGAGCGTCGATTCCGTCTCCGCCAGGTCCGCGCCGAGCCCTTTCGCGAGTCGTCCTAGGGCCGCGCTCGAATCGACGATCCCTCGGGCGCGTTCTCGATAGCTGCGCCTCCCGCGTTCGAGGGCCTCGGCGGACTTGTCGACGGCGACCTTGTAGTCCTTCGCGACCATCGCGGCGCTTGCCTCCGCGAGGGCCCGTTCCGCTTCCGCGACGTTCGTGTCGACGCGGCGCGCCTGGTCCAGCATGTCCTGGGCGGCCCTCAGGCCGTCCTCGGCGGCCTGACGGGTCCGGGCCGTCTCCTTGACTTTCTCGTCCAAGTGCTTTCGCAGTGCGTTGTCTCGCAGGTACCCGCTCACGGGTCGGGGGCTCCGCTGCCTCGGGGGACGGCTACGGCTCGTCCTGGGAGAAACAGCATGGTTGTCAGAAATCCGAGCTTATAAACGCGTTAGCCCGTGGTTATCACGCATGATTCACCGCGTCCGTTTTGGGGACCCGGTTTTGCGGTGGTCGGAACCGCGAACGGCCCTATTCGTTTCCCGCGGCGACGGGAGACGGGGAGGTCGAGACCGGGACCGCGGCGCCCGATTCGGGCGCGGGCAACGGACTCGCTTCGGTCGCGTCGTCCGAGAGCGTGCCTTCCGGCCTCTCCTTGTACGGGACGCCGGCCTTCTCCGCCATGAGTCGGCGGATCCCCTCGCGGTCCGTGGACTTCAGTCCGAAGAATTCCGCAAAATACCGCGTCGTCGTCAGGGCGAGGGAGCGGCCGGAGGGCTTGCGGTTGATGAGGCCGAGATCCTCGAGCCCCTTCGTGTGCTCGTACACCTTCGAGCCGATCATGTCGAACAGGTCGCTCTGGAGGAGCGGCTGGTGGTAGGCGATCAGGGCCGCCGTCTTCAGGAGGTCCCGGTCGATCTCTGGCGGGGCGAAGGCACGGGCCCGTTCCGAGTAATCCGAGCGGATTTGCATCGTCCACTTCGTCCCGATCTGCGCGACCTCGATCGCACTTTCCCGTTTCGTGTACTCCTTCGACAAGGCCCGAAGGTGCTCCCGGATCACGTCCGGCTCAAGCCTCGTTGTCCGGGCGAGGTCCTCGGGGGTGAGGGCTTTCCCGGCACTGAAGAGGGCCGCTTCCACGATCGCCCGAGGGTTCATGGCACGGCCTCCGGGGTCCCGATAGGCTTCGGCCCGAGGACTGGGATCGCGAGCAGTTCTTCCATCGGGAGATCGACCTCCATGGAGAGACGCTTCACGAAGATCTCTCCGTACGGGTAGTCCTTCTGCCACAGCTTCACCTTCTCCAGGTGGGCGAGGAAGAGGAGAGACATGAACACGGTGACCTCGTCCCAGACGTCTCCGACCGTCAGGGAGCGGAGCGGGATCGGCTCGCCGTTGAACTGAGCGAGGCGTTGCCAGGTGAGGGCGATGTCCTCCGTCAGGTCCTCCCCGTGCACCTTCTGGTGGAAGTTCGGGGCGAACTTGCGGATCGCCTGCTCGCGCAGGGCGTTCAATTGCATCTGGATGTCCGCCTCGCGGCGGGCCTCGTCGAAGGCGTCCATCAGCTCCATCAGGGTCACGGCCCGGCGGCCTTCGCGGTGGATCGCCTCCGTGAGGGGCGTCGCGGTCCCGGCCAGTACGACCTGGTTGTAGTCGAGGTCCGCGGGATCCCGGAACATGTCGAGGTCCCAGCCGCCATCCTCCGGCGTGGGTTCCGGCGGCATCGCGTCGAGCAGGACCTTGTCGCTCTGCAGCTTCAGGATCGACCAGGCGAGGAAGACGAGCTTGCCCGCGGTCACGAAGTTCACGGAGCCGTCCTTCTTCACCTTGTCCAGGAAGAGCTTCGTGAAGGGCACGAGGTTGATCTCCCAGGGGTCCATCTGCCGCTCGAGGACGAGTTCGAACGCCGCGACGACGGACTTCTCGAATGGATCGCGCACGGCGACGTGCATGCCCTGGTCGATCTCGTTCAACATCGACAGATAGCGGTTGATCCGCTGTCCGCCTTCCGTCTCGCTGATCAAGGCCTTGTGGAACAGCAGGTGGTTCAACACCGTCTGGTAGTTCTCGCTCATGCCGGGATCACCTCGGTCGGCTTCTCGTCCTCGATGTCCGCCAGGTTCACGCGCATGATGACTTCGGAGACGGATTCCGGCGTCATCGTGACGCCGATCAAGTGGTCCGCCTCTTTCAGGCTCACCTTGCGCAACGAGATCTGCACGAACTGCGCGGCCGTGCTGTTCCGCCGGATCATCCGGGCGACCTTCTCCGCGTTGATCGCGTCGAGGTTCTGGTCGATCTCGTCGAGCAGGTAGAAGGGCGACGGGTCATACTCCTGGATCGCGAAGATCAGTGCCATCGAGGCGAGGGACTTCTCCCCGCCGGAGAGGGCTTCGAGCCGCAGCACCTTCTTGTGCGCCGGCTCACCTTCAGGATGAGGCCTGCCTCGAACGGTTTCTCCGGGTCCTCGAGGACGAGGTCCGCTTCGCCGCCTTCGCTCAGTTCCGCGTAGACGCGGGTGAAGTTCTCGCTGATCGCGGTGAAGACCTTCGCGAGTCCCTCCTTCTTGCGGTCCGTCAGCTGCTCGACCAGGCGGATCAGTTCCTCCCGCTGGCCCTCGAGCCGCTTGAACTCGTCCTTGAGCTCGACCGCGCGGGCTTGCTGGGCGTCGTAGTCCTCGAGGGCCCTCAGATTGATCGGACCGAGGGCCGTGATCGCGGCCTCGCATTCGCCGATCGTCGTCTTGAGTTCCTCGAGGCTCGGGAGGCGGCCTTCCTTGACCTCGACGGCCATCTCCGTCATGACGCGCTCCGCTTCCGCGAGCTGCTCCTCCTGGACCTTCAGCTCCGTTTCCAACTTGAGGAGGAAGTCCTCCTTCGTCTCGATCTTGTGCGTGACCTTGTCGAGGTCCGCTTCGCGGTCCGTCTTCTCCTTGTACGCGGCGTCGCGGGCGTCCTGGAGGTCCTTCAACTTCTTGCCCATCTGGGCTTCCGTCTTCTCGAGGCCGCGGATCTCCGTCTCGAGCCGCCCGAGGGACGCCTCGAAGGTCTCGATCCGCTTCTCGTGCTCCTTCCGCTGATCCTCCAAGCTCCCGATCCGCGTGTCGAGTTCCGTCCGCCGCTCGTCGAGGAACGTGGTCTGGGTCGTCATGGCCTCGAGTTTCGACCGGAGGCCGCTCAACTCCTCCGCGAAGGCCGCCCGGCGGTTCATGAGCTCCTTCATCCGAGAGGAGATCTGCTGGGGCGTCGCCTCCATGACGGCCTTCTTGCGCTCGTCCCGTTTTGCCTTCAGGGCCTCGGCGTCGTTCGTGAATTTGGTCAGGTCCTCTTCGATCCGCGCCGCGGTCTTCCGCGCGTCCTCGAACCGTCCCTTCCGGTCCGCGAGGTCCTTGTCCGCGGACGCGAGCTTCGCGGCGAACTCCTTCCGTTTCGCCTCGAGCGTGCTCGTCTTCACCTCGACGGCCCCGGACCGGCCGCCCGTGTCCTTGATCGTCTCTTCGAGTCCCAGGATCTCCTTTCGGAGTTCGTCGAGGCGGTTCGCCACCGTCTCGCCCTGGGCCTGCGCCTCGCGCAACTTCTCCGCGATCTTCTCCATCTCGCTCGCGGCCGTGGGTCCGAACTTCACGGTGGACCGCTCCATCTCGCCGCCGACCATGGCGCCGGAAGCCTCGATGAGCTCTCCTTCGATCGTGACGAGCCGGACGCCGCCCATCCACTTGCGCGCCTCGTCGAGGGTCTGGACCACGAGCGTGTCCCCGAAGACGTAGAAGAACGCGTCCCGGTACTTTTCGTCGAAGTGGCAGAGGTCGATCGCGAAGCCGAGGCATTCCTTCGCCACGAGGATCGCCTTGCCCCGCGGTTTCCCGACGAGCATCTTGTTGAGAGGGAGGAACGTCGCGCGGCCGACCTTGCGCTTCTTCAGGTAATCGATGCACTGGGCCGCGACCGTGTCGTCGTCGACGATGATCGCCTGCATCCGCGCGCCCGCGGACGTGACGATCGCCGTCTCGTACTGGGTCTCGACGTGGGCGAGCTGGGCCACGGTCCCGTGGATTCCCTTAATGGAACCGGTCTCGCGGCACTCGAGGATCGCGGAGACGGCGGACGTGTAGCCGCGCTTCATGTTCTCCGCGACGTCGGCCTCCGCCTTGAGTTGCGCATATTGCCGGGTCAGGCTCAAGATCGCCGTCTGCAGTTCGGCCTGCTCTTTCGCGAGGCGGGTCTCCTCGGACCTGCGGCTGTGGAAGTCCTCTTGGAGTTTCTCGAGGCTCTTGCCCGATTCCTTCGTGGACGAGTGCAGCTCCTTGAGCTGCCAGTCCGCATCCTCATGCTCGACCTGGTATTGTTTCCGGGATTCCTCGAGCAGGGCGATCTCGGACTCGAGGCGTGTCATCGCCTCCTTCGTCCGGTCTCCCTCCAGGACGAGGCCCTTGACCTTCTCCTCGACCTGGTCGATCTCGTTGTTCAGCGCGATGATCTGCTTCTGAATGGTCAGCACCTTCGCGTCGCTCTTCGACGCGAGTTCATCGACCTCATGGAGGTCCTTGTCCGCGGACTTGATCTGGCCGTCCAGGTCGCCGACGCGCTTATCGACGTTCTCCCGCTCCCGCGCGAGGGCGTCCGTCTCCTTCTGGACCTTCCCTTTCTCCTTCGTCGCGTCCGCGTTCTCGGTCCGGAGCTGCTTCAGCGTCTCCTTCGAAGTCTCGATCCCGTCCGTGGCTCGGGCCCGCTCGATCCGGAGGCCGTCCAACTTCTCCTTGAGCTGCTTCGCCTCCTCCCCGCCGCGGTCCGCCATTTCTTGCTCGAGCTCGCTCAACCGGGCGACGGCGGCGTCCAGCCGACCGCGGAGTTCCTGCTTCTGGGCCTCGAGCTTGGCCTTGTCCGCCTCGTGCTTCGCAACCTGCTCTCGCGTCCCGACGATCTGCCGCTCGATCAGTTCGCGGTTCTTGTACGCGAGCTGGGCCTTCGCCGTCGTGAGGCGCTCGTTCAGGTCCCGGTACTTCAGCGCGCCGTCCCGATCCGACTCGAGCTGCTTGATCTGCTTGTCGATCTCGTCGAGGATGATCCGGATCCGCTCCAGGTTCTCCTCGGTCTCCTTGCGTTTCCCTTCCGCCTGATTGATGTCGTCGTCGAACTTCGTGATCCCCGCGATGTTGTCCAGGATCCGCCGGCGCTCCACGGAGGACATGGACACGACCCGTTGGATGTCCCCCTGCTGGACGAGGTTGTAGCCTTCCGCCGAGATCCGCGCGTGTGCGAGGAGGGAGTCGAATTCGGACAGGGAGGACTTCCGGTCGTTGATGTAAAAGTACGAGTTGTAGCCGCCCTCCACGGAGGGGCTCAGGCCGATGTACCGCGTCAGCTTCACCTCGTCCGCCTCGAGGGGAATCTGCCGGTCCGAGTTGTCGAAGATCAGGCTGACCTGGCACGAGTCGGCGGCGTTCTTGTCCTTCCCGCCGTTCCAGATCAGATCCGTCAGTTTGCCTGCGCGGATCGCCTTCGCGCTCTTCGGGCCGAGGACGAACAGGATGGCGTCCGCGATGTTGCTTTTCCCGGAGCCGTTGGGACCCGTGATGGACGTGTACCCCTGCAGGAAGGGGACCGAGATCTTTCGCCCGAACGACTTGAAATTCTCCATCTGGATCTCTTTCAGGAACAAAGGCGTCACCTGACCGGTGGAGCGTCAGCGCGGGGGCGCGCTGTTGCAACCCATCCCATGTATATCCTTCTAGTGTCTGACGCGAGTCAGACGAGGGATGCGCAAGGAAGTGATGTCTATAAAAGGGTAGCGGGGCGCGAATCGGTATCGGTTTGACAAACGCCCTATTTCCACGCGAACGCCGCGGCCCTCCGTGTCCGAACGCAGTTTTTACGAGCGACTCCGTTATCCCGATGTCTGGTCGAGCCAATGAGGGTCCTCGCCGTTCCCGAGGGTCGCCATGTGTACCTCCGTCTGTTGAAGCAAGCCCTCACCAGGCGAGGCGTCCAGGTCACGGAAGCTCCCTTTCCCTACGTCCGGTGGCCGGGGAACATCGTTCGATTCATCGGCAGAATGATCGAGGGACCTGATCTTTGCCATTTGCATTGGAACATCTTCGACACCGCCCTCGGCGCGAGACTATTCTTCGCGACCCGAGTGCCCAAGGTGTGGACGGTCCACAATCTTGTTCCCCATGCCCCTCTGTTCCGGGAGGACATTTTCACGACCCATTGGTATCTGGACCGTGTGGATGTTGCGGTGTGGCACAGCGAACGGACCATCGGCGAGGCCCGGGATCTCTTTGCCGCCCGCGGCCTGCCGACCACTTGGAAGGCGAACAATCGAATCATCCCGCACATGAGTTTCAATGGAATCTGGCCGGATACGGTTTCCCTCGAAGAGGCCCGGCAAAGGATCGGTGTCCCGCTCGGAGCCCCCGTGGTCGGGCACTTTGCGCCCACCCTCCCTTACAAAGGAACGCGCCTCTTTCTGGAGGCGATCCGCCGGATGGCACGCAAGGATGTCTTTTGCTGCATTTTCGGTGCATGCCACGATCCGCCACTGGCCCGGGAGATCCGCGACGCCGCCGCGGCGAACGCGAACCTTCGAATCCATCTTGTTGAACTCCGAGACGAGGAGTTACAGTACTGGTTCAAAGCCTGCAACGTCGTCGTCCAACCGTACAAGGAAGTAACTACATCGGGCTCCATCTTCTTCCCAATCGCCTTCAAGACGCCGGTTATCGCAACGCCTCTGGGGAACATCCCTGAAGTCATCCAACACGGCGTGACCGGATGGCTCGCCAACGATGCCGAGTCCCTCGTCCGTTGCATCAAGCAAGCTCTCGAGGATCCGACGGCCGCACGGGAGATCGGGGAGCGCGCCCACTCTTTCGTGAATCAAACCGCGAACCTCGACCTCGTGACAAGCGCGTACCTACAAGCCTATGAGGCCGCGCTGGACCCGCGATGAAGAAGCAGAATGCCGCGCTCGATGTCGTGAATGTGATTTCCACTCATGGTCCTCGCTTCTTCAGCCGAACGAAGAGTTCGTGCCGGAAACCCGTCGGCAGCCGAAGATGCCGCTTCCCGTCGTCTTCAGCCGCTGAGATAATCCCAAACAAGCGCGGGAAATATCGGGTGAGGTGCCAGCGGAACGGGAGCCACCAATCCGAAGTTCGTTTCTGGAGTAGGACGAACAGAGGGCCGCCTTGGAGGCCACTCGGTTGGTTCGTGAAGTAGTCGAACGTGTTGAGGTTGAACGCGTGGAGATGGAACGGGACGTAAAGCGAACGCAGCCCATACGGAACGCGTGCTTGGAGGACTCCATCGGGAGAAAGAACTCGATGGAGCTCACGCATCACGCGATCGAGGTCAGGGACGTGTTCGAGTACATGGCTCGCATGAATGAAATCGAAGGACCCCTCCCGGAACGGAAGATGTTCGGCGCTCGCTCGGATATCGCCGCCGTAGATGTCGACGTTCACAAACTCTGGGAATCGGGATTCCCCGCTTCCGAGGTTAAGTCGCCATGTCAGGGGACCAACTCCGCCGCGCCTGCATCTATTGATCTTTCAATTGGCCAAGTCGACGTGCCTAACGAAGATCACCCACGAACTCGCTGCGACGTCGGAATTGATGGCATGGGATAAGGTTTGTCGCCGGGTCTACTGGCAGCAACGATTCGAAACATCCGGAAGCGATCCTGGCCGGCTTTTTCCGGCAATACTTCGAATGCCGTATTCTCTCCCCGCCCCATGTACCGTCCTTCGTCCGAGGTTGCTCCGAGCGGTTCCACAGGCGCAGTACCGGATGGGCCTCGCGGACATTCCGCCTCCGCGTCCGCATTGCATCATGGGTGAAAAGACTCTTGCAGTGACCCCACGGTTCATCATGCCCATCAGTCGAGCGACCCATTCCTAAATACGAAACCATTCATTCAGCAGTCGATGCGGGTCGGCCTGTATTCGGACCACCTCTACCGGAACGGCCAGATCGGCACGGGGTACTCGAAGTACATCTACTACCTCACCCGCGAACTCCGCAACTTGGGCGTCGACGTCGTGCCCTTACACAAGGGCGCCAACCCAAGGGACGTTGACGTACTCCACGATCCTGCCGCGCCCTGGAACGCGCCGCTCCGACCACGCCGCCCCTTGGTCATCACGATCCACGACCTCTTCCCCTCCCTGTTGCCCCAATACTATGGCCTTTGGATCCGGACCTTGTACCTCCAGAAGCTCCGTTGGTTCAGCCATTTTTGCAAACGAATGGTCGTCGACAGCGAGCGCACCCGCGACGTCGTCCAGAAGGTATTTCACCCGCGAGTCCCGATGGACGTCGTACCCCTCGGACTCGAAGACCGGTTCCGGCCGATCGCCGGGGAACCCCCGGAGACGCCGTTCATCGTCCAAGTGGGAATTCACCGGGAGATCAAAGAGCCGAGGCTGACCTTCGAGGCGTTCGAGAGGATTGCGGATCGGATTCCCCACGAGCTCCATTTCGTCGGAGACGCCCGAATCCCATGGTTCCAGACCCTAGATGAGCATCTGCGTGGACGTCCGAATCTTCGGTCCCGCGTGAAGGTGTATTGGCCGGGCGAAGCCGGGATTCCTCAGGTGTACAGTCGCGCGACGCTGGTTGTCCATCCGACGCCCGAGGAGGGATTTGGATTCGTCCCCTTGGAGGCGCTTGGGTGCGGTGCTCACGTCCTCGCGCGTGCACCGGCAGTCCGAGAGGTCCTCGGGCCCATGGGGTGCTACTTCGAGGACGTGGACTTCCTCACGGGCGCCATGCTTGACTGCTTGAGCCACGGTCCAAAGGGTACCTTGGACGAACGGGTCGCACGGGCCCGTCTCTTCACGTTCCGGAAGACGGCGGAAGGCACGCTGCACGCCTATGAGCGGGCCTTGGCCGGCTGATCGGTTCCGCGGCCTGACGCCCGTAGATGGAGTAGGGCGACCGCCCGGGTCGACTCGACCGAATCCTCGCGCCCGGCGACCTCCTGCGTGGCAGGCCTCCAGGCGGTCCCGCGTTGGACGAAGAAGGATTGTTCCTCGATGGTCCAGCCCTCGGTTATGGTCCGGAGACGTTCGTCATCGTAGGCCCTCTGGATCCGTCCGACCCCTCCGCGCCCGAATGGCACCGTGAGGAGGAGGCTCCCTCCCGGTCTCACCAGGGTGCGGAGGTTCCCCATGATCCGCTGGTCATCCGCCGGGTCCGTGCGGTCGTCGTACCACCCGATCCCAACGTGTTCGAGCGTGCTGACCATCACCGCGGCGTCAAAGGAATCGGTCCGGAATGGCGGGGCTCGGAGGTCCGCCTTCACCAGATCGGGTCCGGCCGACCCGAGGAGGATGTCCAGGAGGTCCACCGCAACCGTTCGGTAGCCGAGGGAAACGAGGTAGAGCGGAAGCACGGACCACCGCGATCCGATGTCGAGCACCCGACTCCCGACCGGGAGGTCGAGCGACCGGAGGACGAACGGAATTTCGACGACGCGCTCCGTCACCACGAGCTCCTGGCGGACGGCCGTCGGCCACGCCTTCCGCAGGGCCTCGCGTAGGAACGCGTGCTCGTCGAGGAGCCAGCGGAGCAGAGGCCAGCGATAGCGGTACGCCAGGCGGACCGTCGGAGGGAATTGCACTATGTCCGTGACGGCCCGCTTCCTCGCGTCCATCGTCGCACGTCACCCCTGACGATCGGCCCCGGCCGCGAAGACGGGATGCGACCGCTGCAAGGCCTCCTCCTGCCGTTCTTGGCAGAACCGCGTTTGGAAACATTCCCGTGCCCGTCGTCCCATCTCCTGTCTCCCCGCCCGGTCGCGGAGGAGCGCCTCGACGGCCCGTCGAAGGGCCTCGGGGTCCTCGGGATCCGTCGTGGCACCACAGCCACACAGGTTCGTGATGATCCGTCGCAACTCCGCGAAGTCGCTGCCCACGATCGGGATGCCGAGGCCCATGTAGTCGAACAGCTTCAACGGCACGACGGTCGTCTGGTTCTTCGTTGTGGGGAAATAGAGGGCAAGGCCGACATCGATCGCCGCGGTCTGCCGCAGGTACTCCGGCGTCGGAAGGCGGCCCGTGAACGATACTCGCGAGGACATCCCCCCGGCCTCGACTAGGGCCTT
>VBMC01000159.1 GCA_005879015.1 Methanobacteriota archaeon | reverse complement strand
GATGAATCGAACGGCGGGAGCGCCCGAGTTGAACTCCGCGGTCGTCATGGTGTATGCCTGCGCCGCGTTGTCATCCGCGGTCTTCGTAATCGTGATGCGCGTCGTCCAGGTGGAAGGGGGGGTGAGCACCTGCACGAGGAAATCCTCGCCGACGGTGTGGTAGGCTTCGACCTTCAGGGCGTAAGAGGGACTCCCGGAAGCAATCCCAGACCAATCGTATCGCACCTCCATCTGGTAGTCGGTCAGCTGCTTCAATTCGGCCGCGATCCCGAGCCAAGCGGAACTCGTGGACCAAGACGCGGAGGCCGTCGTCTCGAATGCGTCCGAGCGCCACTGAGACTCCACGCCCGTGCCCGGGTTGTTGTGACTGCCATCGTCTGCCTCCGCCCAGTTTGCGCGGGGGTTCGTGACCTCCTGCGCCGCGTGGAACCATCCGGATACCGGTCGGTTCGCGGAGTTTCCCGGCGACGCGAGGGTGATGGAACCGGACCCCGCGGCGCCCGAACCCGTCGGGGACTGAACGAAGGCGGCGGCGACGCCTCCCGATAGATCAACGTTTGTCACATGGAAGAAACTCGCCTCAATTCCGCTCTGACTCTGCCCCGCAAAATCGACGGTCGTAGCCCCCGCGGCCGAGCCCGCTGAGTTTGCGCCGAATAGGGTAAACCTGTTGAATCCAACGTTAATAGTCTTGATCGCGGTCCAAGCGACGCTGTTGCCGCTCACCGTGGGCTGGTTGGGTGTGCCGGAGCCGACTTCATCACCCACGAAGAGCACAAGCAACCCCGAGGTCGGCGGCGTCCATGACGCCGTTGCATGGGAGCTCCCGCTGGCAGTGGACCAGAAGTCCGGATTCGCGGACGCGCCGTCATTAGCGAAAGCGATCAGTGGATTGGCCTCGGTGTAATCGACGTACACATTGTTCGAGGACAGGATATCCGTCGGGAACGTCCCCGAGGAACGGCTTCCCGTCGTAATTGTCTCCGTTGATGGTGCCGACGTCGCCGTCGTCTCTACGAACTGGTCGTAGAAGACGGTGTACCAACAACCCGCCGAGTTCGCAGCATCGCATGGAGTCGCACCGGCCCCGGTCCCCGCGCGAACGACTTTGCGCTGCTGATTGTAGACCGTCGTTCCGGAATTGGAGCTTGGATCGATCAACACCGAGGTGGGCTGCGGGCCCGATTGCTGCCATGGGACGGCGAGTGGAGCGCTCGCTGAGGAGACCTTGAACGATGATGCCGACGGGGCGAACGCGCGTACCACGGTCGTCGAATCAACGGACCCCCAGAAGTCGCCCGATTCGACGTATAACTTCGAGGCATTCAACAGGACGGAGAGCTCCACGGCGTGGTAGCCAAGAGCGACCGTCACGGGTGCCACAGGTGTCCAGGCCCACTGACTGGGAAAGGAACCCGTGAAGGCGAGCAGGGCGGACTGTGTAACCGTGCCGTCCTTTCCGCGAAGCTCGACGAGCCGATCTGCGCCGATGCCGCCGATTGAATATCCGCTGAAGGTGCTGTTATCGATGTCGAGGAACATCCGGATCGCGTCTTCGCCGAGGACCGGCGGTCGGTTATCCGGACCGATATACAGGCTGACGAAACGTCCCGCATAGGGTGCGGGGAAATTGCTGGGGATCGTGGTATTGAGCCAATAGTCCGTGCCGCCGGGGCACCCGTAGTCGATAATGCCATCGCCGTCGACGTCGCAATTGGTCTGAGCGTCCGGGGTCCCGTCGTTGTTGAAGTCGTACGGCGTCGGGTCCGTGCTGTCGGGCACGCCGTCCCGATCGGTGTCCGCGACGGACGTCGAATTTTGGGGAGGCGCCTCCCGGGGATTTTCCGGCGTCGGTGTGCCCGCAAGGATTCGACCCGAGACGTCGGCATATAAGAAGGTCGCAGTTCCGTTTTGCAGTCCGCCGTAGTGCGTGAGATCGATATTCGGATTACCCCGCGGCGTCACATCGTTCGTCGGGTCTGCCGAGAGTGATGTCCACTCGTCGAAGCCGCCATCCACCCGGGGCGTCGCTGGGATGACGCCGAGGTAGCCCAGGGCCCGGGGACCCGGATTTTCATGCAGGGCGGCGACGCCCCCATCCACGCCGAAAGGATGGATCGCCGGAAGCCGAACTCCGAATGTGTCGCCCGTCGTCGAAGCAAAGTCCCCGACGACGAACAAGGTAGTCGGACCGCCAACCGCGATCTGGATTGGGGCGAAGGAGAATCGGACATTCGGAGAGGCCGGAGCGGCTTGAGCGAGCAGGTTGGTCCCGTCCGTCAGCCGGAGAGAGGTAGCGGCGTTCGCGGGGGCGGTGCCCGCAATTTCAATCTGGAGCGTGTTGAGGGCGATCGCTTGGCCGTGCGCCGTCAGGGTGAGCCGGAGAAGGGGCACGTCATTGCCCGCGATGACATCGGGGACCTGAGGATCGGACACGATGGACAGGGTCCCGAAACCCGGGCTCACGGGGAAATCGCCTCGGGCGACCTGCTTGTCCCACGAGACCGTGTGCACGGTCGCGACGACCGGCACCGAGGTTGGCACATCGGCGAGCCACTGGGCCTCGGCCTCGATCCGCGACCCGCTCGCGGCGGCCGGTGTCGAAGTCCCTTTGATCCATCCGTTCCAGTCCCGCTGGTTCCGGTTCGCGTCGAACTCCCATAGCGTGCTCGACTGGACCCTTCCGGCGTAGCCGGAAACCTCGATCATGCGGTCGGCGCCAAGGCCGTCAATCCGGTATCCCGTGGATGCGGATCCGTCAATGTCGATGAAGATCCGGACCGTGTCCATGGTCCCCGGGGAGGGACCGCCTCCCGTGAGGGCGGACCCGGCCACTTCCACGAAGAACGCGATCGGCCCGAGGTTCGGCACGACGCCGAAGCGGACGATGTCCACGTTCGGATTCAGCACCCCACCGGACGCCATGGACTCCGTCGCAACGCCCGTCCAGTCATTGAACTGCCCGTCGATTTGGATCGGAGATTGGGCCCCGTTGTACGGCGGTACGAAGAACAAGGGCATGAGAAGCAGGAGGACGACGACCAGCGGAATCACATACAGCTTCCATCCCGCGGTTCGCATCATTCCACGGAGGCTCGCGGAC
>VBMC01000158.1:1183-4676 GCA_005879015.1 Methanobacteriota archaeon | reverse complement strand
GCGCTACACGTGATCGCGTTCGTCACGACGAACGAAGGCAAGTACCGCGAGGTCTCCGCGATGCTCGCCGAAGCCGGCGTGAAGATCGTCCGCGAAGATCGAAGCTACCCAGAGATCCAGGCGGACCGCCTCGAGAAGGTCGTGCGTTTCGCCGCGACGGTCCTCGACGACCAGATCCGAGGAGACTACCTGATTGACGACTCGGGCCTGTTCCTGGACGCGTTCGGCGGATTTCCCGGCGTGTACTCCTCGTACGTCCAGAAGCGACTCGGGAATGCCGGCCTTCTGAAGCTCCTGCAGGACGCAAAGACCCGTGCCGCGACGTTCGAGACCGTGTTCCTCCTTCGGCAGGGCGAAGCCCACGACGTCTTCCACGGGGAGTGCCGCGGGACGATCGCGGCCGGCGAGCGGGGAACCGGCGGCTTCGGATTCGATCCGATTTTCGTCCCGGAGGGAGGGGCGAAGGCCTTCGCGGAGATGACGGTGACGGAGAAGAACCGCGTTTCCCATCGGGCGCGGGCGGGCGCCGCCCTCCTCGCGCATCTCCGCGGTCCGAAGGAACCTTGATTACGCTCCGCGAGTTCCTTCGAACCGCATGGCCCGACCGAAGGTCGTGATCACGGGCGGCGCTGGTTTCATCGGGAGCCACGTGGCGGACGCCCTCGTCCGCGAGGCGGATGTCGTCGCGGTGGATCATCTGAAGGCAGGGAAACGGGCGAACCTGGAGGGTGCCCTGAAGTCGGGCGCGACGCTCCGGAAGCAGGACCTGCTCCGGGGGGACCTCGGTCCCATCTTCCGCGGCGCGGACCTCGTGTACCATTTCGCCGCGAATCCCGACGTGCGCCTGGGGCGCGAGGGGACCAAGCCCCTGATCGACGAGAACATCCTCGCCACTTATCGCGTCCTCGAGGCCTGTCGTGGGGCGAAGGTGCCGAAGGTGGCGTTCACGTCGACGTCGACGATCTACGGCGAGGCATCCGTCGTCCCCACGCCGGAGGACTATGCGCCGTTGGCGCCGATTTCCATCTACGGCGCGACGAAGCTCGCCGACGAGGCCCTCCTATCCGCATATGCGCACACGTTCGGGGTGCAAGCGGTCATCTTCCGCATGGCGAACGTCGTTGGCGGCCGGAGCGGCCATGGGGTCGTCGTGGACCTCGTTCGGAAATTGGCCCGCGATCCGAAGCACCTCGAGATCCTCGGATCGGACCCGGGAACGGCGAAGTCGTACGTTTACATCGACGACGTGGTCGCAGGAATTTCCACCGGGGTCCGAGCGGCAGACCAGCCCGTGTCCGTCTACAATCTCGGGAGCGACGACACGATCGCGGTGCGCTCCTTGGCCGATGCCATCTGCGACGAACTCGGCCTCACGGACGTCGAATACCGGTGGACCGGAGGAGCGGGCGGAGGCCGAGGCTGGGCAGGAGATGTCCGCGTGATGCAGCTCGCGATCGATCGCATCAAGTCGAAAGGATGGAGGCCGCGGAAGACGAGCGAAGCCGCGATTCGCGCCGCCGCGAAGGATGCATGGGCCTCCGTCGGTACGCCGAAGCCGCGCGCTTGAGACAACGTATTTATCGCGCGATCCGGTACCTCGCGGCGCCGGGGCTGTGGGGTAGCTTGGTCTATCCTTCGGGGTTTGGGACCCTGCGACGGCAGTTCAAATCTGCCCAGCCCCACTGCGCCCGCGACGTGAGAAGGCCCGCATGGTAGTGAAGACGGATTCCGAATGGCATCGGAAGATGGCGGCCCATCTGTTCAATTCGACCTGGGTCCTCCTCGAAAAGAAGGGCCGTTCGAAGAAGGATAGCAACACGATGATTCACATGGCCCACGCATCCCGCTACCACTGGGGTGTCGTGGGAGGTCCGAAGGAGCTCGCGATCGGAGAGTGGCAGATCTCCCGCGTGTACGCCGTGCTCCGTCGACCGGAGCCTGCCCTCTACCATGCCCAGCGTGCCCTCGAGATCTGTGAGGCGAGCGAGATCGGTGACTTCCCCCTCGCGTACGCATACGAGGCCCTCGCGCGGGCGTTCGCGATCGCGGGGAAATCGCGACTCCGCACGGCCTGCCTGAAACTGGCGAAGGTCGCGGGGGCCAAGATCGCGGAGGCCGATGAGCGGTTCCAATTCTTCAAGGACCTCCGGACGGTCCCGCAGGCCCGGCGGCGGTAGTCGATCCCGATTTCGGGACGAGGTGCGCGTCGAGGACCCGCCACACGCCCGCGGTTCCCGACCATTCCGGTTCGGCTCGAAGGATTTCGACCCGCTGATGGAAGAGAGGCCCGTCGAGCACGAGGGTCTCGAACTCTCCGCCTTCGCCGCACGGATGCACGCCGCGGGTTTGCTCCAGGCGAAGGAGGTCCTCGATTGTCGATGCATCCCAACGGCGACCGAGCCAACTCGCGTCAAGGCCTTCGGCCGAGACGCTGGAGAAGACGATGTCGAGACCGGACGCGAGGTAGTCGCGGATGAGTCGCCGCGGATCGTGTCGCCAGAGTGGCGCGAAAACTCGGAGGCCCGTCTCCTCCGCGACTCGATTCACCCGCTCGTGCTGGTAGTCCGACGCAATCGCTCCGACCACGATACCGTCCACGTCGACGCGTCGGAAGATCCGCCGCAAGGCATCCAGTTCGCCTTCCTCTCCCGTGTCCGCTTCCTCCGAAATCAAGGGACGCTGCATCGCCTCGGCGAGGAGCGCGGTCATGTGCAAATTCGGAACGTGGAAGAGCATCGACTCGCGATCCTCCGGAAGGATCGAGAGGAGATGCGTGAGCTCCCATCCGCGCTGGACCGCGGCATACGCGGCATACGTAGAATCCTTGCCACCGGAGAAAAGCGCCGCGACCTGCACAGGCGATGCAAAGGCCATCCCCGCGAAAAGGATTCGGAGAGGATAAGTTAACCTTATTCAAGGTTGACTTTTCGACCGCACGTCGCGAACGATTTATGGCCCACTGGTCGATTCGCCCGCGTGCGCGTCGCCGACATGACCTCGGAGGAATTCGCGACGGTGGCTCGGACGGATCCCATCGTGATCGTCCCGGTCGGTGCCCTGGAGGAACACGGTCCGCACTTGCCGCTCGGGGCGGACATGATCCAGCCGCTCCATGTCCTCGACGAGGTCGCCCGGCGGACCGGTGCATTCGTCGCGCCTTCCATTCCCTATGGTGTCTGCACGACCACGCGGCCTTATCCGGGCACCGTGAGCGTGTCCGTCGATTCGCTCAAGGCGTTTGTCCGCGATGTCCTCGATGACTTCGTGCGGAACGGCGTCCGCCGCGTGATGGTCGTGAGCGGTCATGCGGGGCGGGAACACATGATGGCCCTCCGTGCGGCGGCCCAAGAGGTCGTGGACCGGAAGACGGGACTGAAGGCGACGGTCCTCTCCGACTACGACCTGATCTACGCCTCGCAAGGGATCCTCCCAGAAGGAGACGGCCACGCGGGCGCCGGTGAGACGTCCCGCATCTTGATCGCGAATCCGGACC
>VBMC01000158.1:0-1158 GCA_005879015.1 Methanobacteriota archaeon | reverse complement strand
TCGACGACCTCGTGATCGACGGCCTGGTAGAACTGGTCGAGGAACTCCGGCGGAGGGCGTGAGTTGGCTTCCTCCGAAGACCAGAAACGGAAGGCCGCGGAGGCCGCGCTCGCCTTCGTGAAACCGGGCATGGTCCTCGGTCTGGGGACCGGTTCGACAGCGCGGCATTTCCTCGACGGCGTCGCCCGGCTCGTCCAAAGGGGCATGGACCTGAAGGGCGTGCCGACGTCCTTTGCGACCGCCGAAGTGGCGAAGGAGCTCGGGATCCCGCTCACATCACTCGAAGACCGGACGCCTCCGGACCTCTGCGTCGACGGAGCCGATGAGGTGGATCCGAAACTCGATCTGATCAAAGGGTTGGGCGGCGCGCTGCTCCGCGAGAAGATCGTCGCCGCCGCGTCCAAGAAGTTCGTCGTGATCGTGGACGAATCCAAACTTGTGTCACGCCTCGGATCGAAGGTCCCGGTCCCCGTCGAGGTGCACCCGTTCGGATGGCGCTTCGCCGCCGACGCCTTGGAGACGCTCGGAGCGACGGTCGAACTTCGGCTCAAGGACGGAGAAATCTTTCGGACGGACAACGGGAACCACATCGTGGACGCACGCTTCCGCTCCCTCCCTTCCCCCGCGAAGACGGCCACCCAGATCATGAGCATCCCGGGCGTCGTGGGCCACGGCCTCTTCCTCAAAATGGCGGACACCGTCCTGGTCGGCACCGAAAAGGGGGTTCGTACGCTGCGGGCCGCGCGGAAGCCTACGCGAACGTCTTGAGCTTCTTGCGGTTCGCTTCGATCCGATCGATCTTCGCCTGTTCCTCGCGATCGATGTGGGCCAGGATCTCGGACCACGGGACACTCAGGCGATACGAATGCACGGGCCGGCCCTTGCCCTCCTTCTTGATGTCGCGCTTGTCGACCCATCTACGACGACGCAGTTCCTGCATCGCGATGCTGACCTCGGGTTGGCGGAGTCCGGTCGCCTTCTCGATCTCCACCGACGTCGTCTCTTCGCGCTTCGACAGGAAGACGAGGGTCTTGGCGATGTTCCGAGAAAGGCCGGTCTCGATGAGCAGGTCCACCAGGGTTTCGTCCCTTCGACTCAGGCGGACCTCCCGGCTCGTTTGTATCTCCCCGCCAATTATTAATTTAACAATATATATTT
>VBMC01000157.1 GCA_005879015.1 Methanobacteriota archaeon | reverse complement strand
GAGATGGGCAGCTCGAGGACGAGGTCGTCCCCGTCCCGTACGAACCGATGGTGGCGGCGGACATGGATGGCGACGTAGAGGTCACCGGGCGGAGCGCCCGCGTCCCCCGCGAGGCCACGGCCGGGGATCCGAAGCTGGACGCCGTCCGGCACGCCTTCCGGGATCTCGACCGCAATCGTCCGCCTCTCCTCGATCCGACCTTGACCGGAGCACCGCCGGCACGGGCGTTCTGGCCACTGACCCCGGCCGTTGCATTTCGGGCACGTCGTGATCGTGATGAACTGGCTGTAACCTTGCCGCTGGGACGAACTCATCTGGCCGCGACCGCCGCACGTCGGGCACGTCACGAGGCGCTCCCCCTCGGCCCCGGTCCCCCGGCATGCGGGACAGGTCATCGGGTACTGGACGGTGACCTCTTTGCGGCCACCCCGGGCCACGTCCTCGAGCGCGACCTCGAGGTCCACGCGGGCGTCCCGACCTGGCGTCGGTCCTCGCCTTCGTCCGACCGTACCGCCCCCGAAGAAATCCTCGAACAGAGTCCCGCCGAGGCCGCCAGACCGGCCGAAGACCGACTGGAAGAAATCCGCCCCAAAGATGTCCTCGACGTCCTCGGCATGGGTGAACCGGGACCAGTCGAAGCCCTGACCACCCCACACCTGCTGCTTGAGGCCGTCCGCGCCGAATTGATCGTAGATCTTCCGCTTATCATCGTCGCAGAGGACCTCGTAGGCCTCGGAGAGCTGCTTGAACTTCTCCTCCGCGACCTTCGGATTGTCCTTGTTGAGGTCCGGATGGTATTTCTTGGCGAGGCGGCGGTAGGCATGCTTGATTTCGTCCTTCGACGCCCCATGAGGGACGCCCAGGACGCCATAATAGTCCGCGTCGCCCATACCGCGCTCGCCCGACCGGTGACCCCGGTCACTTCTTGTCGACGTCCTCGAAATCCGCGTCTACGACGCCTGGATCCGGGGAGCCGCCCGCATCGCCGGAACCCGGAGGCGGCGCCTCCGCCGGTCCGCCCTTTCCGTACATCTCGACGCCGATCTTCTGCGCCTCCTTGTTCAGCGCCTCGATGGCATTCCGAAGGACCGAGATGTCGTCTGTCGTCAAGACTTTCCGGAGGGCCTCCAATTTCTCCTCGACGGACTTGCGGGTGGATTCGGAGATCCCGGACCCGTGCTCCTTGAGCAGTTTTTCCGTCGCGTACACGAGCTGGTCGGCCCCGTTCCGCAGCTCGACGAGCTCGCGCCGACGACGGTCTTCCTCGGCGTGGGTCTCCGCATCGCGGATCGCCTGGTCGATCTTTCCGTGCTCCATCCGCTGCGGCGCCATGATCGTCAGCTTCTCGGTCTTCCCGGTGGCCTGGTCCTTCGCCGTGACGCTGAGGATCCCGTTCGCGTCGATGTCGAAGGTGACCTCGATCTTCGGCACCCCGCGCGGGGCGGGGGGCATGCCGGTCAGGTAGAAGCGGCCCAGGCTGACGTTGTCCGCCGCCATCGCCCGCTCTCCTTGCAAGACATGGACCTCGACACTCGGCTGGTTGTCCGCCGCCGTCGTGAAGATCTCGCTCTTCCGCGTCGGGATCGTCGCGTTCCGCTCGATGAGCTTCGTGAAGACGCCACCCAGGGTCTCAACGCCGAGACTTAGGGGCGTCACATCGAGCAAAAGGATGTCCTTCACCTCGCCGCTCAGGACGGCCCCCTGAATCGCGGCTCCGAGGGCGACACACTGCATCGGGTCGACGCCTCGCTCCGCGGGCCGTCCGAGGATCTTCTCGAACCGCTCTCGGACGACGGGCATGCGGGTCGGTCCGCCGACCAGGATCACGTGCCCTACGTCGGAAAACTGCCACTTGCCGTCTTTGAAGGCCTGACGGATTGGTCCCTCGAGCCGTTCGAGGACGGGCTCGATCAGCTGCTCGAGCTTCGATCGGGTCAGCTTCTTCTCCAGGTGGAGCGGCTGCCCTCCCTTCTGTGTGATGAACGGCAGGTTCAGCGTCGTCTCGACGGTGCTCGAGAGCTCGATCTTCGCCTTCTCCGCGGCATCGCGGAGCCGTTGCATCGCCTGGCGGTCGCCGGAGAGATCGACGCCGTGCTCCCGCTTGAACTCCGTCACGAGCCACTGGATCAAGCTGTTGTCCATGTCCATCCCGCCGAGCTGCGTGTCGCCCGACGTGGAGATGACCTCGAAGACGCCCTCGCCCATCTCCATCAGGGTCACGTCGAACGTGCCCCCGCCGAGATCGAGGACCGCGATCTTCCCTTCGCCCTTCTTGTCGAGCCCGTAGGCGAGTGCGGCCGCCGTGGGCTCGTTCACCAGCCGCAGGACCTCAAGGCCCGCGATCTGGCCCGCATCCTTCGTTGCCTGGCGTTGGTTGTCGTTGAAATAGGCCGGCACGGTGATGACGGCCTGGGAGATCTTCTCGCCGAGGAACGCCTCGGCGTCCGTCTTGATCTTGCGTAGGATCATCGCGGAGATCTCCTGGGGCGTGTAGTCCTTTCCGTCGATCCGGACCTTGTAGTCCGTCCCCATCTTTCGCTTGATCTGCATGATCGTCTTCTCCGGGTTCAGCACCGCTTGGCGCTTCGCCGGTTCTCCCACGAGAATCCCGTCCTTCGTGAAGGCGACCACGGACGGGAACATCTTCCCGCCGTACGCGCTGCCTTCCGCGCTCGGGATAATCTTGGGCGCTCCTCCTTCCATGTAGCCTGCCTCGGAGTTAGTGGTTCCGAGGTCGATTCCGATGATCTTAGCCATTGGTATCACCTTCAGTTCTCACGACGATGACTTGCGCGGGACGTAGGATCCGGTCGTGAAGACGGTATCCTTTCCGCAATACCTCTTTTACAAATCCGTCCTTTGAATCCTTTTCGGTGACCTGCTGGATCGCGTCCATCAGGTAGGGGTCGAACTGGAGGCCGAGGGCCGGAATCTCCTGGAGGCCCGCTTCGCGGAGCGCCTTGGTCAGGTTGTCCCGGACCATCCGGATCCCTTTGCCAGCTTCCCCTTGGAGCGCATC
>VBMC01000156.1 GCA_005879015.1 Methanobacteriota archaeon | reverse complement strand
TTAGCGTCGCCTTCGCCCGCTCAGTATTGTCGACGACGAAGGCAATCTCGGTCCGGCCGTTCTTGGATGCGAGGATGTAGATCGAATGCACGTTGATCCCGGCCCGCGCCAGCCTCCTCGCGACCTTGGCGAGCTCCCCCGGTCGGTCGAGCAGCTCCAGGTCGAGGATGTCGTTGAGGTCGTACTTCAGGCCGGCCGTCGACAGAGCTTTCTCGGTCGTCTGCACGTCCGAGGTCACCACCCGCAAGAACGAGTTGTCGTGCTTGGCTTCGCTCGCGATTGCGCGGATGTTCACCGCAGCCCCTGAAAGGGCCTCCGTGACGCGCGCCAACTCCCCCGGTTTGTCGGCCACAAACACCTTAAATTCCTTCATCCTCCCCGCTCCCTCAGAATTGGAATAGTGCATCGACGAGGCGGCTACAAAAGACTTGCTTCGACGCGGCGGCGAAGCACACCTAGGGAATGAGCCGCGTGCGATCCCGAGGGAAGAGGATGGCCTCCCGGATGTTTGGCAGGTCGAGCAGTTTCTGGACGAACCGATCGAGGCCGAAGCCCCAGCCGCCATGGGGCGGCATGCCGTATCGGAAGGCCTTCAGGTAGAAATCGAAGTTCTCGACGTTTAGCCCCTTCTCCTTCATCCGGACGACCAGTTGGTCGTACCGATGCTCCCGCTGGCCCCCCGAGGCCATTTCGTCCCCCTTGTACTCGAGATCAAAGGAATAGGTGTACTGCGGATCGTCCGCGTCTGTCATCACGTAGAAGGGCTTGATCGCGGCGGGATAGCCGGTCAGGAAGTACATGGCGTGGCCTTCCTTGGCCATGCTCTGCCCGAGGAGTTTCTCCGCCTCCGTGTCGATGTCGTCCCCGTCGCGGACCCGTTTGCCCCCGCCTCGGAGAATCTCGAGTGCTTCTCGGTAGGCCAAACGTTTGAGCGGAACCTTTGGCCGCGTCGGTGAGGCTTGGAGGAGCTCCAGCTCAGCCTTCCCGTCCACCTGGACTCGCTGGATCGCCTGGTCCACCGCGCCCTCGAGGAACGCAAACACGTCCTCCTGACGCTCGATCCACGCTACCTCACCGTCGAAGGACGTGAACTCCGTCACATGGCGGACGGTGTCCGAAGGCTCCGCTCGGAACGCGGGCGCGATCTCGAAGACGCGGTCGAGGCCGGTCGACATGAGCATCTGTTTGTACAGCTGCGGGCTCTGGCTCAGGTACGCCCGTCGCCCGAAGTAGTCGGTCTGGAACAGGGTGGCGCCGCCTTCCGCACCGGCTCCCGCGAGCTTCGGCGTGTGGACCTCCACGAAGGCCTGGCCCTCCAGGTAGCCGCGGACGGCGGACTCGACGAGGGACCGGATGTGAAAGATCGCGCGGCGTTCGGGTTTGCGGAGGTCCAAGGTCCGGTTGTCGAAACGTGTGTCCATGTCCGCGCCGACCTTGTCGGCCACGGGGAGCGGGAGCGGAGCCGCGGCGGGGCTGAGCACATCGACCGACGTTGCGAGGAGCTCCCAGCCGTTCCGGACTTGCCGATTCGGCTGGACGATCCCGCGGGCCGCCACGACGCTCTCCCGGACGACCTTCGAGGCGCGGTTGAGCAGCTCGGCATCCGCCTTCTTCACCGTGATCTGAAACGTTCCCGCGCGCTGTCGGACGATCAGGAACGCAATCCCCCCGAGGTTCCGCACGTCCTCGGCCCACCCGGCGAGGGAGGCCTCCTTCCCGTGGTCGGCGGGCCCGATGGAGGTCAGCGAACGGAAGGGTCCCGCCATCGAGTCGCGGAGAAGGACGAACTCTCTTAAAGAATCCGGTGGACCGCCGCGATCACCGCAGGACGGACAGCTTTTCTTTCGCCGGTTCCTTCGCAGTTTCCTTCGCCCGCGCCGCCGCTTCCTTCTCCGGGTCCGCGGACGACGGCACGAATTGGACGTGCGGGTATGCGAACTGCACCCTGGGCTCGGCCATGAACGACTCGAGGATCCGTTTCACGAGGCGCGTCCGGTACGTGCCTTTCGCGAAGACGGGGCAGAAATAGACGAGAGTCAGATCGATCGACGACGCTCCGAGGCTCCAACCGACGCGCGGTTCCTCCGCGACGTAGTCCGCGAGGTCCGCGAACTCGTACTTCGAGCGGAGGTGCGCGCGGTTCTCTCGCATCATCGGACCGACGACCTCCTCCGCGGCCTCGTAGATCAGGCGCTCCGCCAGCTTGAGGTCGCTCTCATAGGTCACGTTCATGATGAGCTGGTCCCAAACGAAGGGCGTGTCCTTCGTATAGTTACAGACGTTTCCCTTGAGGATCTGGCTGTGCGGGATCGTCACGTAGCGTCCCGTGAAACTGTCGCCGTACAACGCGCCGCCGAACTCGCGGATCGTCGTGTTCATCGGGGTGATCTCGACGACGTAGCCTTTCGAGTTGTTCATCTCGATCCGGTCGCCGAGCTTGTAGAGGCCCATCGAGACCAGGACGACCCATCCGACCAAGTTCAGCAACGGTTCCTGCATGATGTACAGGAGGGCGGCGGCCACGAACGTGGTCCCGAGGAACGTGAACTGGCCCGAGCCGCCGAACCCGAGCAGCACGTAGAAAACGAGGGCGATCGATGTTCCCCACACGATGTACGAGACGATTTGGAAATGGGCGAAGATGTCCGCCTCGTATTTCACGTGGGTCTTGAGGGCGGCGCGGAACACCGGTCGCAGGAGTTCGAGGAGGGCCTTCGTCGCGATGAGGAGCGGGACCGCGTAGACCCAGGGACCGAAGGTGCTGAGATCCAGATGCGGCGACGGGAGCCCCGGGATCGCGATCGCGCCGGCCAGGAGGCCGAGGGCGAAGAGCATGATCAGCGTGATGATGGACCAGAATAGGGCTCGCGCTTTCCGCCAGTTTGCGCTGCGCACAACGTCGTT
>VBMC01000155.1 GCA_005879015.1 Methanobacteriota archaeon | reverse complement strand
GTCTGCGCCGCTCCCGCCGGAGGAGGCAGCGTCACGCCGGGATAGTAGGCCGGCTGTCCGTACGATGGCTGCCTCACCAGGAGGTCGTACGCGACCGAGGCCAGAATCACGGACCAGGCGCCGACCAGCCCGTTCGCGAGCGCCGCGGCCAAGATGGTCGCGAAGGGACTTCGCAGGAGCGAGATCGGGGTGGTGATCACCAGGACGATGAATCCGCCGAGAAGCCCCGCTGCGAGAATGGCCCCGAAGAGAGACCACCAATGACGTTTGGTGAGTCTCCAGCTTCGCATCAGGCCGGACGTCGCGGTCGCGTTCTCCATCATGATGGCGGGCGCGTAGAGGCTCATGGCGATGCCCACGTAGAGGGCGATCAGGCCTCCGACGGCGAGCAGGACGAAGCCGCCGCAGATGGCCCCGATCGCGGTCGCCGGATTGACCGTCCCACCGGTGAAGGGCAGCAGGATCAGGAGGAACGGGACGAACACGAGCGCAAGGAGGAGGAGGGTGAGCAGGAGGTTTGCCCCGAGGATGCGGAGGAACCGATCCAGGCCCCGACGGAGGGCGCGCTCCAGGGTGATGGATTCTCCGCGGAACCTCCGTACCGCGTACTCGGTCATGCCGCCACCTACGATGCTACTGAGGATCGCGCCCGCGAGGATCGAGATGATGGCGAAGAGCAGGAGGTTGCCGAGAGCTGAAGCAGGTATGCCCGATGGCGGACCCCCGGGGAAGAAACCGGTGCTGGGTCCAAACGTACCGAACATCACGAGGGCGACGAGCCCTCCGAGGAGGCCGTTCACCAGCGCGAGGACGAAAAACACGACGAAGAATTCCTTGAGGTTCTTCGTCCAGACGTCAAACATTCCCGAGAGGATCGTCCCGGCGGTGGCCCGGCGGGGAGGCGGACTTGGCAAATACGGATAGGCCACCGCGGGAGGGACGGCAGGCGGGGTCGCCGACGGATACGGGGTCGGCGGAGGCGACGCCGTCGGAGTGGCGAACAACGGCCTCCCGCATTGGATGCAGTAGGCATTCGTCGGATCATTCAAGGCGCCGCAGACCGGGCAGGCCTTCGAGGCGGACAAGCGGACCCTCTCCGCCGGGAATCGGGGACCTAGGTAGTTGAGCCTTCCGGCGGGCTTCCCAAACGCTCCTAGTTATTTCGAGTGAGAACGGAGCCGGTTCCTTTATCCCCGCGACTCCGAATGGCGTCCCTCCTCCGAGGGAATCCGATGGACATCAACCAAGTCGGCGTCGTCCTCATGGGGAGCGTCCTCGGATGGTTCCTCATGTTCGCCGTCCGCCGATACAAGGTCCAGTGGGGGGCGTTCGCCTCGTTCATGGCGATCGTCTTCGGCGTGAGCCTGATGTCCTTCCTATACGCGCGAGACCTCCTCGCCTACTACGGCATCGGCATCTTCCTCGGATTCGTGTCGAACATGGTGGTCCGCGTAGCCGGCACGGCGGCCGGCGGCAAGCTCGGCGAAGGCCTGCTCGAGATCAGCGCACTCGAACGGAAGGGGTGACGATGCCCTTCGATGTGCGGGCCGCGAAGGTGGCCCACGAAAGCGCGATCTTCGGCCGGGCGAACGTCGTCGGTGTCGCCGTCGGGACCAAAATCATCCATGGCCACGACACGAACGAACGCTGCATCGTTGCGTTCGTCGAACGGAAGCGGCCCGAGGACGAACTCCGGCATCACGATGTAGTCCCGAAAGAGATCGACGGCGTCCTGACCGACGTCGTGGAGACAGGTCGCTTCACGTCCATCCCGCTCGTGCAAAGCATGGACGAGAACCGGACGCATCGGGTGCGTCCCGCTTCGGGAGGCGTGAGCCTTGGCCATTACCGGATCACGGCGGGGACCTTGGGAGTCCTCGTGCACCGACATGGACGGCCCGCCATCCTCTCGAACAACCACGTCCTCGCGAACGAGAATGCGGGGCAGATCGGGGATCCAATCTTGCAGCCGGGTCCCGTCGATGGCGGTCGGTTGCAAGACGCGATCGCGCGCCTCACGGACTTCGTCCCGATCCGATTCAATCAACGATCCATGGGCCCGGTCGCGCAGTTCCTGGAACGGGCCGTCGCGCCGCTGCTCGCAGTCTTCGGCCTGAGCCTGAAGCGCCTTCCGAACGGCCAGGAGAACCTGGTCGACGCCGCGGTCGCGGAACCGATCGACGCGAGTCTCGTTTCCTCGGACATCCTGGACATCGGTCGTGTGAGCGGAACTACGGATGCGACGCTCGGCCTCGCGGTCCGGAAGAGCGGCCGCACGACCGCGTTGACGGCGGGACATGTGACCGCGGTTGACGCTACGGTCGAAGTCGACTATGGCGCAGGCAAGACCGCGATCTTCCGTGGGCAGATCGTGAGCGACATGTTGTCGAAGGGGGGTGACAGTGGCTCCCTCGTCGTGGACGACCGGAGCCGCGCAGTCGGACTCCTGTTCGCCGGCGGGCCGACGACGACGCTGATCAATCCGATCGGCGCGGTCATGCAGTTCCTCGACGTCGTCATCGGGTAGGTTCTCCTACCCTGCAACAAAGGCTTATTACGCATCCCCCAGATGCCACGCGCGCGTTGGGGGCGGCGATGAAGGAAATCTGGGTCGAGAAGTATCGACCGAAGTCCCTCGACGAGGTCGTCGGCCAGGACGAGATCGTCGAACGCCTGAAGGCCTATGCGAAAGAAGGGAACCTGCCGCACCTCCTGTTCGCGGGACCCGCAGGGACCGGCAAGACGACCTGCGCGATGGCCCTCGCGCGCGACATGTTCGGAGAGACCTGGCGGCAGAACTACTACGAGCTGAACAGCAGCGACGAGCGGGGAATCGAGACCGTCCGAACGAAGGTGAAGGAGATCGCTCGGCTCGCGCCGTTCGGAGGGACGACCTTCAAGATCATCTTCCTCGACGAGGCCGACAACCTGACCGCGGACGCCCAGGCCGCGATGCGGAGGACCATGGAGACGTATTCGAAGACCTCGCGGTTCATCCTGTCCGCGAACTACTCCTCTCGGTTGATTGAACCGATCCAGTCCCGGACCGCGGTCTTCCGCTTCCGACCGCTGAAGCCGGAGTCGATCCGAGAATACGTAGCGCGGATCGCGAAGGCCGAGAAGCTCAAGATCACGGAGGACGGGATGGAAGCCCTCGTCTACGTTTCGGAAGGGGACATGCGGCGAGCCGTGAATTCCCTCCAGGTGGCTGCCTCGCTCGGTGCGACGATCGACGCGGATGTCCTGTACAAGGTCGCGAGCACGATCCGCCCGGAGGAGGTGAAGAAACTGATCGAGAAGGCCCTGGAG
>VBMC01000154.1 GCA_005879015.1 Methanobacteriota archaeon | reverse complement strand
AGAGAAGCGCGCCGCGATCCGCCGAGCGCGCTCCGCGTCGGAGCCGGGGATCGAACTCAGCCATTCGAGGTAGCTCTCGTCCATCGTCGAGTGTGGGTCGCTGTGCCACCTAAAGCGCCCTGTAACGTGGCTATCACCGCCTCTAGTCATTTCCTTAACATGAGGGCGTCAGGCGTGCCTCATCCAGGCCGTCGCATAGGGGTCGAGCGGGACTTCCAGCAGGACCCGTCTCGGACCGGCGCCGAATCGAACGGTGAGGGTCGTTTCGTCGCGGCGGAGGAGCTCCGGCGCGAGTCCATCGTCCGCGAGCCGACGGAGGAGCGCCTCTCCGAACGCGTCGGCCCGGCTTCGGTTCGCTTCCCGCTTCCGAACGAGGAGATCCGTGGGATACGCTCGGCGGTGCCGTCCGTCCTCCGCGACGCTCACGAGCCCGAAGCCGGACAGCTCGGAAGCAATCTTGCTCGCGGATTGACGGGTAAGATGCACCCGGTCCGCGAGTTCTTGGAACGAGATGCCGGGTGACTCGAACACCGTGGCAAGGATGGCGGCGCGACCTGCGGACGCGAGCGCAGCGAACAATGCCGAGTCCTCGGGGTCGATGAGCCCGACGGGAAACACGCGGGTGCCCTCCGCCTGCAGGTAGCGATTTTCGAGGAGGTCGCGGGCATGCCACCGCGCGGTGGCCTGGGACATCGAGAGATCCCGCCCCATGTCCCCGATGCGCGCGCACGGACGGAGACACAGGTAGCGATAGACCTGACGCCGTCGTGCGTTCGCGAGGCTTCGCCCTTCCGCATCTAAGTCGACATCCAGGCCTTCGCGGGCGACCGCCTTCTGCAAGGCGCGTCCGATCCCGCGGGCCATGTCACGCCCCCTGGTACTCCTGCAAAATCAAGTCGAGGACTTCTTCCGGTTTCAGTCCGCGGAAGTCGGCATCCGTCAGCCCGTCCAGGGATTTGTCGAGGGCGTCGCGGACGTTCTTCGGCATCGATCGCGTCAAGAGCAATTGTCGGAGCTGGGACGGCGTCTTCACGGTCGCGGGACGGCCGCCATCGACACCTTGGATCACGATCCCCAGCCCTCGGACGATCTGGAACGGATGGGATACGGGACTGTGGCGACTGTTCCGGCACTTCACGATCTTCAGGAGACGCGACGGATCGGCGTCGTTGCTGTTGAGCTTCAGATGGACGACGCAGTCGGCGAGGTACATCGGGATCACGGTCTCGGGTCCGGCGAGGTCCGCCTGCCCATGTTCCTCGAGCGTGCAGAGGACGGTCCCGACCTTCCGGGTCTGCTTGAACATGTAGCCGATCAAGTCCCGCTGCTCGTACAGGTCCTTCGTGGACCACAGGACCGGCGTCAGAGGATCCACGACGATCCGGGCGGTGCTCCCCTTCCAGTCCGCGACGAAGGCCGGAAGCTCCTTCCGGATGAAGTTCGAGAACTCACGACCCGAGGCGTCGATGAACACGAGCAGCTCGTCGTCGAGATACTCGAGGATGTCGGACCACCCCATCTCGACCGCCTCGCGGATGATCTGTTCCTTGTTCTCATCGAGGCTGACGAAGACGCCTTCCTGGCCCTCCTGCAGCCCGCGCCGGATGAACTGGGTCGCGAGCGTGGTCTTGCCCGCACCGGACCGACCGATCACCACGGTCGTGCTGTTCTCGTTCACGCCCCCGTCGAGAAGTGGGTTGAGTCCGTAGACTCCGCTGCGAATTTTTCGCACGCAATTTCATCCGGGCGAGAACTCTTAAAACGTGCCGACCTGAGAATCAGATGCGAAACCGAACGGCGTTCATGCGAACGCGGGTTCGACCCGGCGCACGAATTCCTCGACCATGCGGTTGTCGATCCCATACCCGAGGATCCCATCGAGGCGGTCCGCGACCTTGCCTTCTCGGAAGAGTGCGAGCGTGGGCACGACCTCGACCGCGTACTCCTCCCAGAGAGGGTTCTCCTCATCATCGAGATACACGGCCGCAAAACGCCAGGGGCGCGAAGCCGCCAGCTTCTCGAACTCCGCGTTGAATCGGCGACTGAAGGGACACCACGTGGCCCAGAACATGACCACCGTCGGCTCCCTCGCCTGAACGACCGTCTCCTGGAATGCGTCCGGATCGCGGACCTGCAACATCGTCCGTGCGTTCACGTCGTCCGAGGGCGATAAAGCTTCACCCGTGGAATTTCGCGGGTCCGCATGCGCGCGGACGCAAAGACATATACGCGGTCCTCCGGATACACGGCCCTCTTTCGATCATCGAAGGGATGGAATGGGTTCCCCCGTCGTTTCTGAGGAGGTCCGCTCCTACTTTCAAGGCCTCGCGTCGCAGGTCGAGGCGACGTATGCGGTCGCTCGTGCCGCGCGGGCCCGCGGGTTCGATCCCGAGCTGGATGTGGAGATTCCCCTCACGGACGACCTCGCATCCCGAGTGGAACGGCTCCTGGAACACTACGAGGTCGAGGGTGTCGCCCGACGGATTCGGGAGCTGGCGAAGGTCCACGACCGCGAGGAACTTGCCATCCTCGTGGCGAAGGAGATGGCCGTGCGGCCGGCGGCGAGCAAGGAGAAGGCCGTGGAACGGGCGGTCCGAGTCGGCCTCGCGATCTTGACGGAGGGAATTCTCGTCGCCCCCCTGGAAGGCCTCGCCACCGTGAAGATCAAACGGAACCGGGACGGCAGCTCGTACGTGGACTTGTCCTACGCAGGACCGATTCGTTCCGCCGGCGGGACCGGCCAGGCCCTGAGCGTCCTCATCGCAGACGTCGTCCGGCGAGAACTCGGCATCGGCCGTTACCAACCGGCGCGGGAAGAGGTCGAGCGCTTCAAGGAGGAAATCCCCCTGTACAAACAGGTCCAGCACCTCCAATACACGCCTTCCGACGAGGAGATCTCACTCATCGTCTCGAACTGCCCCGTGGCGATCAACGGCGAAGGGACGGAGGACGCGGAGATCAGCGGCTTCCGAGACCTGCCCCGAATCGAGACGAACCGGATTCGCGGCGGCGCGTGCCTCGTCATCGCGGACGGGATGTGCCTCAAGGCCCCGAAGATCCAGAAACACGTGCGAAAGTTGCGCATTGACGGTTGGGAGTTCATCGATGCCTACATGGAGAAGAAGAACGCGGGACCCGACGACCTCACCGAGGACTCCGGCGTCGAGCCGAGCGAGGTTTTCATCCAGAACATCGTGGCCGGGCGGCCCGTCCTCTGCCATCCGAGCCGGGCCGGCGGCCTTCGTCTCCGGTACGGCCGCACCCGGGCCACGGG
>VBMC01000153.1 GCA_005879015.1 Methanobacteriota archaeon | reverse complement strand
GGCCTTGCACGAGGCGAAGGGGAGCGGCGATCCGGCGATCGTCGCCCAGGCCCTGCTCGCCGCCGGGGTCTTCGCGGCGAACCAGGACGACCGCGAGCGGAGCGAGGCGTTCCTCCTCGACGCGCTCGAACGGTTCCATCGGAAGGACGACCGCGCCTCCCTCCAAGGCCGCGGCTGGGCGTTCCTGAACCTCGCGACCCTCTACGGCAAGACGGGCCGGCTCGACCTGGCCTTCGTCACGTTCACGAAGGCCCAAGACGTCCTCGGGGCTGCGGAGGACTGGACCGGCGTCGCGGCGGCCTGGGAGGCCCAGGCCCAGTTGCGCCGCGCCATCCACGACGAGGACCGATGGCGCGAGGATCTTGCAGAGGCGATCGTCTTCTACGACCGCGAGGGAATGAAGGCGAAGGCCGACCGACTGCGGACGCTGCTCGGGAAGAAACGCGTGTGACCCGGGCCTTCCATCCAACCTTTCAAGTGCCGCGGGCGACTCTTGCCGACGATCTCATGGCGCTCACAATCGACGTGCAACAGCTCTGGAAATCGTACGAAGGGAAGCCAGCCCTCCAGGGACTCTTCCTTGACGCCCACGCGGGCGAGATCGTCGGCCTGATCGGACCCAACGGCGCGGGCAAAACGACGACCCTGAAGATCCTGGTCGGCCTGCTGCGGCCCGACTATGGCGTCGTCCGCGTGAAGGACCATGACGTCCTCGTGGACCCGGTCAGCTACAAGGCCGACATCGGCTACATGCCCGAAGCGCCGACGCTCCCCGAGTACCTCACCCCGAGCGAGTTCCTCGGCTACGTCGGCCGGATCCGCAACCT
Organism: Methanobacteriota archaeon; assembly: GCA_005879015.1. GTDB lineage: Archaea > Thermoplasmatota > Thermoplasmata > RBG-16-68-12 > RBG-16-68-12 > RBG-16-68-12. The sequence continues at coordinate 2,406 of VBMC01000153.1, read as the reverse complement.
GCCCAAGGAACGCCTTGCGGTCCGCACAAGGGAGCTCCTCACGATACTCGACCTGGCCCCGAAAGCCGACGAGACGATCGCCTCCCTGTCGAAGGGGATGAAGGCGAAGCTCGCCTTCGCGGCCGCGATCATCCACGAGCCGTCGATTCTGATCCTCGACGAGCCGCTGATCGGGATCGATCCGGCGGGGCAGCACCTGCTCAAGGAGCGCCTGACGAGGATCGCCCGCTCCGGTGGGACGGTCCTCGTCTCGACCCATCAGCTCGATACGGCGGAGCGGCTCTGCCACCGCGTCGCGATCGTGAACCACGGCCGGAACGTCGCGACGGGCAGCCTCGAGTCGTTGCGCGCATCCGTCGACAGCGGGGAGCACGCGAGCCTTGAGGAAATCTTCCTACGGCTCACACAGGAAGCGACCGTGCCCGAGGCCGAGACTCCGCGACGCCGCGGCTGGTTCCGCCGAGGCTAGCCATGGGACGCTCCCTCGCCCTCTTCACCTACAAGATGCGGTTCTTCTTCGGACCGGCCCTGCGCGGCCGCTTCGGACCCCTGGCCTACCTCGCCCTGATCCTGATCTTCCTGCCACAGGGCTACGCGTTCGGATACGCGATTGGACTGTCCCTCCGGACCCTGGACGCCATGGCCGCGATCCTCGTGTTGAGCGCGCCCCTCGCGACCATCTTCTCCATCGGCCTCCTCTATTCCCTCGGCGCCGGCGTCACGGCCCACGTGTCCGAGTTCGATTTCTTCCTCACCGCGGACGTGCGGCCGCGCGAGTACCTGATCGCGGACCTGGCCTTCCAGTTCGTGAGCCTGCTCGCGGCGGCGGGCCTCGCCGCCGGCTTCGCGGCGGTCGCCATGGTCCTCGGCGCAGGCCGGTCCATCGTCGCGGCGGTGCCGCTATTCACGGTCTTCGCGCTCTACGTCGCCTTCGTCCTCCTGACCTCCCAGGTGTTCGTGATCCTCCGCATCCGATTCCCGAAGGTCCCGGTCCGCCTCTTGACTCTCCCCGTGATCGGCCTCTCGATGCTGCCCGCCCTCGGGGTCGCCGTCCCCGGATTGCCGATCCGATTCGATGAACTGCCGTTGCCTTCGATCGCCTTCGCGGCCCTCGGACTCGCGGTCCTGCGGGCGACCCCGCCGTCGCTCTTCGACGTCGCGGTCGCGGCCGCCTACCTGGTCGCCATCGCCGGCGTCTGGCTGACCTACTCGAAGACGTACATCTTCCACGGCCTCAAGCCCACGCTGACCGCGGGCTTCGGCCAGGTCGATTTCCGCTCGCGGATGGAGATGCAGCGGCGCATCATGGCGCGCCTCGGGGGCGTGACGACCCGCATCCGCCTGCGGACGGACCGCGGCAGTGACACCGGGCTCATGACGCGCTTCCATCTGGTCCGGATCTGGCGGGACGGGAGCGTCGTGTTCGTCGGCTTGTTCGCCCTCCTCGTAATCCTGCCGACCAGCCTCGGTGGCGCGAGGGCGAACGACATCGCGCCGATCACCGTTACGCAGACCCTCACGTTCCTCCTCGGAATCCTCGCGATGAACTGGGCCTTCTCGGAGCGTGAGAACCTCTGGATCCTCCTGAGCGCGGCTAAGTCGCCCGGGACCTACTTCCGCGGGCTCATGCTCAGTTTCGCGGTGATCGGCCTCGGCATGTCGGCCGCGTTTCTCGTCATCCTCGACCTCGCGCGGCCGTCTCGCCTGGCGATCGAGAGCTTGGCCCTCCCGGTCGCCGCCCCGATCGCCGCTTCGTTCGTCGCGACCGCCGTCCTGACGCGGGTGAAACTGAAGCCGTCCGCCTTCTCGTTCGCGGCCCTCGGCATCTTCTTCCTCGTCTCCCTCGGCGGATTCCTCGGCGGGTTGGCGGCGCAAGCCGTCGTCGTCGCGGCGCGGGTCCTCGGCGGACTCGCGGCAGGCGCCCAAGCTGTCGTCCTCCTCGGATTCGTTATCGGGCTCGCCGCCCTCGGCCTTCGTGCCGTCACCCGCCTGGCGGCGTCCTTCCGCCTGTGAAGGCGGCTCGGCCTTTCCCAAAACTTATATTTACGGGGGCTTCCTCGCACGGGCACCCATCGGGGAGGAAGGTCGTGGCTTCGGAAACGGTGACCGTACCTAGTACCGTGCCCGTCCCGGCGAAGGCCCCGCGCGTCGAGGACCGGATCGTCATCGCGCGCAAGCTCGTGAAGACGTACGACAGCGGCGGCGTCGAGGTCCACGCCCTCCGGGGCCTGAACGTGGACATCCGAAAGGGCGAGATGGTCGCGATCATGGGCCCCTCCGGCTGCGGCAAGACGACCCTGCTGAACTGCCTCTCCGGGATCGATGATTTCACGTCCGGCGAGGTGTGGATCGCGGGCCAGCGGCTCTCGACCCTCAACGACAACGCGAAGACGGACTTCCGCGCCA